>CALVLO010000076.1 GCA_944338265.1 uncultured Clostridia bacterium | reverse complement strand
ATCTCCAGCCATTCGTATACGGGATATGCCGCAAATTTTCTCCTCAGATACCGCATGCTTCCATTTTACAGCCCGCGCCGCGCAAAGTCAATGCTTTTTGCCGCCTTTCTCGCGCGCCCGCGCGTATAGAAAATTACTACAAGCATTTTTTTCTTGTGCTATCTTAGAATTCACAAGAAAGAATAGGCAAGTAGTAATAAGATATGCCTTTGCCATAGGGATATATTGTGGAGGGAGGGGGCGGCGCATACAAGATGACGCCAAGGGGGCAAAAAACTGCAAAAAAAGACGGATTTTTCGCAAAAAACAGCGAAAAAACTGCTTCAAATCGTTGACTTCGTGCAAAAAAGATGGTATATTATACAGGCTGTGTCCGTCGGCAGGCTTTTTGCCGCGCGCTCGGGCGTATTGGGTTGAGGCGGGAAGTTACTGAAAAATCGAGGCGAGAAAGCCCCTCGGCAGATAATTTCCGCTGACAAATGTGGGAGCGAGACTCCTGCGGCTAACCGAGGCTTTTGCGAGAAAACACCGCAAAAAACGAGTGTTTTTTTGATAGAGGACCTCGATACGCACGGGTGCGTTGACGCGCAGAACATACCATTATATAAAAAGAGGAGTTAGCAATGGCAAGTCAGAAGATCAGGATCAAACTTTCGGCATACGATCACGAGCTCGTCGATCAGGCTGCGAGCCGCATCGTGGAGACGATGCAAAAGGGCGGGGCGAAGATCTCCGGTCCCATCCCGCTTCCCACGGAGCGAGAGATCGTTACCATCTTGAGGAGCCCTCACAAGGACAAGGACTCCCGCGAGCAGTTCGAAATGCGCACCTATAAGCGCATCATCGATATTTACTCGCCTAACGCCAAGCTCTTGGACAGCATCCATCTGCCCGCAGGCGTCGATATCAAGGTCAAGTTGTAATTTAGGATACTTTGCAAGAGCGCGGGTATCGGAAAAAAATAAAAAGGAGTGAACTTTACGATGGGTAAAGCAATCATCGGCCGCAAAGTGGGTATGACCCAGATCTTTGCGGAGGACGGGAAGGTCATCCCCGTCACGGTCATCGAGGCAGGTCCCTGCCCCGTGGTGCAGGTAAAGACGGCTGAGACGGACGGCTATGCCGCAGTCAAGCTCGGCTTCCTCGAAGCAAAGGAAAAGGCAATGAACAAGCCCGATCTCGGGCAGTTCAAGAAGGCGGGCGTCAAGCCCTGCAAGGTACTCAAAGAGGTGCGCGTGGATAACGCCGCCGAGTACCATGTGGGCGACGAGGTCAAGGCGGATGTGTTCGCGGCGGGCGACAAGGTCGACGTGAGCGGCATCACCAAGGGTCACGGTTATACGGGCGTCATCAAGAGATGGAACCAGCACCGCCTCAAAGAGACGCACGGCGTGGGCCCTGTGCACAGGGAGCCCGGCTCCATGGGCGCAAACAGCTCGCCCTCGCGCGTTTTCAAGCATAAAAAGCTCGCAGGTCAGTACGGCGTCGAGAACGTCACCATCCAGAACCTCGAGGTGGTACGCGTGGACGTACAGAGAAACGCCATCCTCGTCAAGGGCGCGATCCCGGGCACGAAGGGCAGCATCGTCATGTTGAAGACGAGCGTCAAGGCATAAGGAGAACGGTCATGGCAAACGTGAAAGTATACAATATGAAGGGCGAGGCGGTCGGCGACATCGAGCTCTCCGATAAGGTGTTCGGCGCCGAGTACAACGAGCCGCTCATCCATCAGGCAGTCGTCACCTATCTTTGCAACCAGCGCCAGGGCACCAAGTCCACGCTCACCCGCACAGAGGTGCGCGGCGGCGGCGCCAAGCCTTGGAGGCAGAAGGGCACGGGCCGTGCGCGTCAGGGGTCCATCCGCGCGCCGCAGTGGACGAAGGGCGGCGTCGTGTTCGCGCCCAAGAGCCGCGATTTTTCCAAGAAGATGAATGTGAGCGCAAAGCGCGGGGCACTCATCTCCGCACTTTCCAAAAAGGTCGCAGACGGCGAGCTGTTCGTTGTGGATGAACTCAAAGTCGCTGCACCCAAGACCAAAGAGATGGAAGCCTTCCGCAAGGCGATGAAGCTCGAAAAGCGCACCGTCGTTGTCATGGACGAGGCAGACGAGAACGTCATCCGCGCGGCGCGCAACCTGCCCACGCTCTCCACGATCTCCGTTTCCGAGATCAACACCTACGAGATCGTGGCAAATGCCGTCGTCGTCCTCACCAAGGGTTCCGTGAAGAAGCTTGAGGAGGTTTACGCATCATGATGCCCGAAGATATCATCTTAAAGCCCGTTCTGACCGAGAAGGGATACGACGGGATCGCAGACAAGCGCTACACGTTCACCGTGGCGAAGTCCGCCAATAAGACGCAGATCAAGATCGCCGTCGAGAAGATGTTCGGCGTACACGTTCAGGACGTGAACACCGTCACCTGCCCCGGCAAGCGGAAGCGCATGGGCAGACACGAGGGCTATACGCCGACGACGAAGAAGGCGATCGTCACCCTCTATGCGGACAGCAAGCCCATCGAGCACTTCAACTCGTTATCGTAAATAAGCGGAGGATAGGAACATGGCAGTCAAGAGATATAAACCCACCTCTCCCGCCCGCCGTCTGATGACGGTTCCCGCTTACGGCGAGATCTCCAAGCAGAAGCCCGAAAGAGCGCTTCTTGAAGATCAGCGCAAGTCGGGCGGCAGAAACAATGCGGGCAAGATTACCGTGCGCCACATCGGCGGCGGCAACAAAAGAAAGTACCGCATCATCGACTATAAGCGCAACAAGGACGGCGTTCCCGCAACGGTGAAGTCCATCCAATACGATCCCAACCGCAGCGCCTACATCGCGCTCCTTGCGTATGCAGACGGCGAAAAGCGCTACATCCTCGCTCCCGTCGGGCTCAACGTCGGCGACAAGGTCGTCTCGGGCGCGGGCGCAGACATCAAAGTCGGCAACGCGCTTCCCCTTACGGATATCCCCGTCGGTACCGTCATCCACAACATCGAGATGAAGCCGGGGCGCGGCGGGCAGATCGCGCGCGGCGCGGGCGCTTCCGCCCAGCTCATGGCGCGCGAGGGCGCGTATGCGACCATCAAGATGCCTTCGGGCGAGATGCGCCTCATCCCCGCGGTGTGCCGCGCGACCATCGGTCAGGTCGGCAACCTCGAGCACGAGATCATCCGCGTGGGCAAGGCGGGCAAGACCCGTCACCTCGGCACCCGTCCCACCGTGCGCGGTTCGGTCATGAACCCCAACGATCACCCTCACGGCGGCGGCGAGGGCAAGTCGCCCGTCGGTCATGCCGGTCCCGAGACGCCTTGGGGCAAGCCGGCACTCGGGTATAAGACGAGAAAGAAGAAGAACCCGACGAGCAAGTTTATCCTCAAGAGGATCAATTAAGGGAGGCAGGACATGTCGAGAAGCGTTAAGAAAGGGCCTTACGTCGAAGCCAAGCTCTTGGCTCGCATCGAGGCGATGAACGAGGCAAACGAGAAGAAGGTCTTAAAGACTTGGTCGAGAGCATCGACGATCTTCCCTCAGATGGTCGGACATACGATCGCCGTCTACGACGGGCGCAAGCATGTGCCCGTGTATGTGACGGAGGACATGGTGGGCTGCAAGCTCGGCGAGTTCGCTCCCACGAGAACGTTCAAGGGGCACGCGGCAAAGACGAGCGCGCCCGGCAAGAAGTAAGGAGATAGCATATGGCGACGAATATGAAGAAGAAGACGGCGAGAGTGGAGGAGCGCAGAGAGACGCGCCCCTACGCCGTCGCAAAGTACGTCCGCATCTCCCCCTACAAGGTCCGCACGGTGCTCGATCTCATCCGCGGCAAATCGGTGCGCGAGGCGCAGGCGATCCTCGAGCACAGCGTCAACGGCGGCGCGGCGCCCACCAAGAAGGTGCTCATGAGCGCGGTCGCAAACGCGGAGCACAACCAGGGGATGGACAGAGGCGACCTGTATGTGGCAGAGTGCTTCGCAAACGGCGGCACGATGCTCAAGAGGATGCAGCCCGTCTCCAAGGGCAGAGCGCATGCGATCTTAAAGAGAACGAGCCATATCACGGTGATTTTGGACGTGAGAAAAGCGGAGGGAGAAATCTAACATGGGTCAGAAAGTCAATCCTCATGGTTTGAGAGTAGGCGTCATCAAGGGTTGGGATACGCAGTGGTACGCCGATAAGAAGGAGTTCGCGGCATATCTCAAAGAAGATCACACCATCCGCACGCACCTCAAAAAGAAGTATTACGCCGCAGCCGTTTCGCGCATCCTCATCGAGCGCGCGGCGGGCAGGATCGTCGTCACCGTCTACACGGGTCGCCCCGGCGTGCTCATCGGCAAGGCGGGTTCGGAGATCGAGGTCATCAAAAAGGATCTTGCAAAGCTCACGAACGGCAAGCAGGTCTCCATCAACATCACCGAAGTGCGCAAGCCCGATGCGGATGCGCAGCTCGTTGCAGAGAGCGTTGCGGCGCAGCTTGAAAAGCGTATGGCGTTCCGCCGCGCGATCAAGCAGGCAATCGGCAGGACGATGCGCGCAGGCGTCAAGGGCGTCAAGATGCAGGTCAGCGGCCGTCTGGACGGGCGCGAGATCGCAGGCTGCGAGCACTATCACGAGGGAAGCATCCCCCTGCAGACGCTCCGCGCAGATATCGACTATGGCTTTGCGGAGGCGCACACGACGTTCGGCATGATCGGCGTCAAGTGCTGGATCTATAAGGGTGAAGTCCTGAAAGCCGCAAAGAAGGCGGAAGGAGGCAAATAATGTTAATCCCCAAGAGAGTCAAAAGAAGAAAGCAGCACCGCCCCAACATGAAGGGCAGCGCGCAGAAGGGGAACTTCATCGCATACGGCGAATACGGCCTCGTCGCCGAAGAGGCGGGCTGGATCAAGTCCAACCAGATCGAGGCAGCCCGTATCGCCATGACGCGCTTCATCAAGCGCGGCGGTAAAGTCTGGATCGATATTTTCCCGCACAAGCCCATCACCCGTCATCCCGCCGAAGCCCGCATGGGCTCGGGCAAGGGCGGCGTGGAATATTGGGTCGCCGCGGTCAAGCCCGGGCGCGTGATGTTCGAGATGGCAGGCGTGAACGAGGAGATCGCGCGCGAGGCGATGCGCCTTGCGTCGCACAAGCTCCCCGTCAAGTGCAAGTTTATCAAGAAAGAGGCGGAAGTGCCCGCCCAAAATACGCAGGAAGGCGGTGAAGGCTGATGAAGAGCGAATTTCACAACATGACCGACGTCGAGCTCACGAAAAAGCTGCAAGATCTGAAGAGCGAGCTTTTCAACCTCCGCTTCCGTCACGCTTCGGGACAGCTCGAAAACCCCGTCTCGATCAGAACGTGCAAGCGGGATATCGCGCGCGTGAACACGGAACTCCGTGCGCGCAAGGCGAAGTGAGGAGGACAGTATGGAAAGAAATCTGAGAAAAGAGATCGTGGGAGTCGTCGTTTCCGATAAGATGGATAAGACCGTGGTCGTTGCCGTCAACGAGAAGCGCCCGCACCCCCTCTATAAAAAGACGATCACCTACACCCGCCGTTTTAAGGCGCACGATGCGGAAAACGAGTGCGGCGTCGGCGACAAGGTGCGCATCGTCGAGACGCGCAAGCTCAGCAAGGATAAGAATTGGCGCGTCGCCGAGATCGTCGAGAAGGCGAAGTAAGCGGGAGGAGAAGAGAAAATGATACAACCTCAGACAAGGCTCAAGGCAGCGGATAACTCGGGCGCGAAAGAGCTCATGTGCATCCGCGTGCTCGGCGGCTCGTTCAGAAGGAGCGGCAATATCGGCGACGTCATCGTCGCGTCCGTCAAAACGGCGACGCCCGGCGGCGCCGTCAAGAAGGGCGACGTCGTGAAGGCGGTCATCGTGCGCAGCGCGAAGGGCATCCGCCGTGCGGACGGCACCTATATCCGCTTCGATGACAACGCAGCCGTCATCATCGATAATCAGAAGCAACCCAAGGGGACGCGTATCTTCGGCCCCATCGCGAGAGAACTGAGAGAGAAGGATTACATGCGTATCATCTCCCTCGCTCCCGAGGTCCTGTAAGGAGGCGCTCCCATGAAGGTAAAAGTCAACGATAACGTGCTCGTCATCACGGGTAAATACAAGGGCAAACAGGGCAAGGTTCTGAAGACTTATCCCGACGATAAGAAGGTCATCGTCGAGGGCGTGAACATCGTGCACAAGCACGAGAAGGCGCGCCGCGCGAACGATACCAGCAAGATCGTCACGGAGGAGGCGCCCATCGACGTCTCCAATGTCGAGGTCGTGTGCGATGCCTGCGGCAAGGCGACGCGCGTCGGGCATACCGTCATCGACGGCAAGAAGGTGCGCGTCTGCAAAAAGTGCGGCGCCTCGCTCGATAAGGCGTATGTGAAGAAGGTCAAGCAGGCTGCTGCGGCAGAGGAAGAGGCGCCCAAGAAGCGCACGAGAAAGCGCAGCAAGAAGGCGGAAGAGACTGCGGCGGCGCCCGAGACCGCGCCCGAAGGCGATAAAGAGTGAGGGAACAGACGATGGCAGAGAAAAAGACGGCAGCCAAGAAGGCTGCGGCAACAACCAAAACGGCAGAAACGAAGGCGCAGAGCAGAGTCAAGGCACTCTACGACAGCGAAGTCGTTCCCTATCTCATGAAGAAGTTCGGCTACAAGTCGGTGATGCAGGTCCCGCGCATCGAGAAGATCGTCATCAACACGGGGCTCGGCGACATCAAGGATAACCAAAAATCCATGCAGATCACCGAGAACGAGCTCAAGCTCATCACGGGGCAGAAGCCCATCTACCGCAAGGCGACAAAGTCGGTCGCGAACTTCAAGGTGAGAGAGGGGATGAACATCGGGCTCAAAGTTACGCTCCGCGGCAGAAGGATGTACGATTTTTACGATAAGCTCGTCTCCATCGCGCTGCCCCGCGTGCGCGACTTCCGCGGCGTCTCCGATAAGGCGTTCGACGGCAGGGGCAACTACGCGCTCGGGCTCAAAGAGCAGCTCATCTTCCCCGAGATCACTTACGATCAGGTGGAGAAGATCCGCGGCATGGACGTGTGCATCGTCACCACGGCAAATACCGACGAAGAGGCAAGGGAGCTTTTGAGAGCGCTCGGCATGCCCTTCAAGAAGTAAGGAGAAGCAGACATGGCAAAGAAGTCAATGATCAACAAACAGCAAAGGGAGCCCAAGTT
>CALVLO010000075.1 GCA_944338265.1 uncultured Clostridia bacterium | reverse complement strand
GCGCACCCGTCGGGCATTCTGCTCTCCGTTTTAGACCGCGCGTTCTATGCGGGCGGCTACGCCTTTGCGGGCAAGCCGGGCGCGAGCGTCGTTTCGGCGAGAAGGGGCGGCACGGCGGCTTCGTTTGACGTCGTCAATAAGTACTTCGGGATCTGTCAGATGCCCGTCGTCTCGTCCAGCTATTGGAATATGGTCTACGGCAAGACGCCCGACGAAGTGCGGCAGGACGAAGAGGGTTTGCAGACCATGCGCAACATCGGGCATAACATGGCGTATCTGCTCAAATGTATGCAGGCGGGCAAAGAGCAGGGCATTCTCCCGCCCGAAAACTGCACTTCCGTGCGCACGAATTTTATCAGATGATATTCATACTTTTTTGCAAATTTCGATGCGTATAAAAAGCCGCGCGGCGTTTTCCGAAACGCCGCGCGGCACTATTTTGTAAAACCTTATTTGTTTTTGAGTTTTTGCTGCGCAAGGAACACCTTCATCACAAAGGAGTGCGGCAAAAGCTTGGTGAGTGCGTGCGTCGCCTTGGCAACAAATCCGGGGACGACGTAATCCTTTTTCTTCTTCATGGCGCGGAGCGCTTTTTTGGCGATGAAGGCGGGATCGTACATGCAGTCGAAGTGCGTGATCAGCCCTTGGGGGTTGGCGCGGTCGAAAAATTCCGTCTTCGTCCAATAGGGGCAGACGGCAAGCACGCGGATGCCGCGCGGCTTCATCTCGCGGTTGACGGCGCGCGAGAGGGCGAGCACATACGCCTTCGTGGCGGCGTATTCCGCGCCGAAGGGCACGGGTTGGAAGGCGGCGACGCTCGCGATATTCACGATGATGCTTCCGCGTTCGCAGTAGGGGAGGACGGTGTGCATCATGCAGGCAAGGGCGCGGCAGTTGAGGTCGGTCATGCCCGCAACGTCTTCTTCTGTTGTGCGGTCGAACCGCTCAAAGATGCCGTAGCCGCTCGCATTGACGAGCGCCTTCACGCAGGGCTTTTCCTCTTCGAGCGCAGCTTTGAGCGCGGCAATGCTCTCCTTTTTGGTGAGATCGAGCGCAAAGGTGCGCACGGGCAGGGAGAGCTCCTTGCCGAGCGCGAGCAGCCGATCTTCCCGCCGTGCAACGAGCCAGAGCTCATCGAGCGAAAATTGCTGCGGCATCCCTGCGGCGAGGCGCTTCCCGATGCCCGAGGATGCGCCCGTGACGATGGCGATCTTCTTCATAAAATTCCTCCTGATTTTTGTTTGTAACTGTTTTGCGGGGGGTATTTTGCGGTATATTATATATGACCTCCCCAGGGGAGGCTCCAAAGGAGAAACAACAATGAAAGGGTATTTGCAGAAGAGAAATAGCGGCGACGTGTTCGATGTGTTCGAGGACTTTTTCAAGCCCATGTTCTACGATGAACAGCTCGACAGCATGCGTACCGACATCAAGGAGACGGACGAGGATTACAAGCTCTCCATCGAGATGCCCGGATTTAAGAAGGAGGAGATCAAGGTCTCGCTTGAAAACGGCTACCTCACGGTGAGCGCCGAGAAGGCGGAGAAGGAGGAAGAGGGCAAGGAAAAGAGCCCCAAGTACCTGCGCCGCGAGTGCCGTGTCTCCTGCCAGAGGAGCTACTACGTCGGCGACGACGTGCAGGTGGATAGCGTCAAGGCAAAATACGAGAACGGGATGCTTGAGCTCAGCGTGCCCAAGGCTGCGCCCAAGAAGATCGAATCGAAGTCCATCGCCATCGAATAACAAACTGCCGCGCATTGCGGCAAATGCGCCCCGCGCCTTCGCGCGGGGCGCGTTTGTTTATTCGATGAGCGCGCCGTATTCCTCGTAGAGCGCTTCCGTCTCCGCGGCGATGGCGGCGAGCCGCTCGGTGATCTCCTGCATGCGGCAAAAGTCCCTTCCGCAGGTGGGGAGCGCCTCTTCGAGCGTTGCCTGCTCGGCTTCGAGGGCGGCAAGCGCCTCCTCGATTGCCTTGATGCGGCTGCGCTTTTGCGCCTCTTTGGCGCGCTCCTCCTTAGAGCGGTATCCCGTCTGCGGGCGCGTTTTTTGCGGCGCCTCCTCAGACATGGGCGGGGGAGAAGCGTTCCTGCGCTGCGCGAGGAAGCTTGTATACCCGCCTGCAAAGGGGGTGAGCGTGCCGTTTTCCAAATAGACGATGCTGTCTGCGACCGCTTCGATGAAGCGGCGGTCGTGCGAGACGAAGAGGATGGTCCCGTCGAAGGCGGCGAGCGCCTCTTCGAGCGCTTCGCGGGCGGGAAGATCGAGGTGGTTGGTGGGCTCATCCAAGATGAGCACGTTGCCTCGCTCCGCCTGCAAGAGGGCGAGCGCGAGCTTGGCTTTCAGCCCGCCGGAAAGTTCGGAGACCTTCTTTTGCATATCCTCCGCGGTCAGTCCCGAGCGGGCGAGCAGCGCCTGCGCATCCGTGCGGCTCATCGCGCGGTATACGCCCCAAAAGGCATCCAAAACGCGCTCGTGCGGCGCGAGCTGCGCGTTCTCCTGATCGTAATAGGCGATGCGCGTGTATCTTCCGCGGACGACGCGGGCATCGCGGGAGAGGAGGAATTTCAAAAGCGTCGTCTTGCCTGTGCCGTTGTCCCCGAGCAGGGCGCACTTCTGCCCGCGCATAAGGGTGAAGGAGGCGTCTTTTAGGAGCATCTTTCCGCCCGCTTCCAAGTGGAAATGCTCGGCGCGGAGCACGCACTCGTAGGGCTTTTCGTCATAGCAAAAGCGGAAGACGGGCGGGCGTTTGGGCGCATGCGGCTTTTCGAGCACTTCCATCTTCCCGAGCTGTTTGACGCGGCTCTGCGCGCTCGCGGCGGTCGTCGCCCGCACGATGTTCTTTTCGACGTATGTTCTCAGTTTTTTGATCTCTTCCTGCTGCTTTTCGTAGGCGCGCTCCGCCGTTTTGCGCGCCTCCTCTTTGAGCACTTTGTAGTGGGAATAGTTCCCTTTGTAGGAGGAGAGCTTGCCGTCCTCGAGCTCCAAGGTGCGCTCCGTCAATCGGTCCAAAAAGTAGCGGTCGTGCGAGACGATGAGGAGCGCCCCCTTGTAGGAGGAGAGGTAATCCTCCAGCCAGAAGAGGGTGGAAACATCGAGGTGGTTGGTCGGCTCGTCCAGAACGAGGAGCTCGGGCTCTTCCAAAAGAAGGCGGCAGAGTTTGAGCTTGGTGCGCTCTCCCCCGGACATGGTTGCCACATTTTGCGTATAGGCATTGCCAAAGCCCATGCCGCCGAGCACGGTGCGGATGCGCACGTCGATGTGATAGCTGTCCCGCGCGGCGATGCGTTTTGCAAGGCTCTCCTGCCGCGCGGCAAGAGAGCGCATCTCTTCCTCGTCTGCATGTGCCATGGCAAGTTCCGTCTCTTTGAGGCGGGCGAGCAGCCGCTTGTCCTCCTCGAACACTTCCTCCATCGCGCCATACACGGTGCAGTCTGCGGAAAAACCGCCCGTCTGTGCGAGATAGCCGAGCGTGAGCCCGTTCTTTTTGAAGATGCTCCCCGCGTCGGGCGTGAGTTCGCCCGTCAAAAGCTTCAAAAGCGTCGTCTTGCCCTCGCCGTTGCCGCCAAGGAAGCCGACGCGCTCCTTTTCGTGCAGCGCAAAGGAGACGTCCTCCACCACGGGGACGCCCGCGTATCCGAATGTCACACAATCAAATGCTGCGAGCATACTTTCTCCTTTTTTGCCGATGCTGTCTGTATGGATAAAAAATTACAAGAGATCGAGCGCCTGCGCGCCCGCCTGTTGTGCGCCCCGCCCGATGCCTGCGCCCGCCTGACCGCGCGCCTCGCGGCGCTCATCGAGGGGCTCGGGCGTTAAAATTCCCAATCGGGGATGTACGCCGTTCCCGCGCTCTCCTTCCCCTGCGTGTAGAGGGGATGAAAGCCGAGCGCGAGGGCGGCTTCCACAACGCGCCTGTATTCCCGCGCCGTCAGCGTGCGGTTGAGTTCGGGGAAGCGTTCGATGTTGCCCATCGGCGTGTATTGCCGCATGAGCGAGAGGGGCGCGCCCTCGGGCAGTATTTCTCTGAGAAAGGCAAGGATGTTCAGGCTATCCGAAGTGCACGATGGCATCACGAGATGGCGCACGAGGATGCCGGAGAGTAGCTTGCCGTCGCCGCTCCATGCAAGCGGCTTTTTTGCCATAAATCGGATGGCTTCGCTCGCGTAGGCAAAATAGTCCTCCCGCCCCGTATAGCGCTTGGAGAGGGCGGGCGAGTAAAATTTGAGGTCGGGCAGCCACACGTCGATATAGGGCGCAATGCGCTCCAAGGCGTCTGTTTTGCAGTAACCGCCCGAATTGTACACGACGGGAATGTTCGGCTTGTACAGGGCGAGCGCCTCGGCGATCAGGTCGGAGACGTGATCGGGCGTGACGAGGTTGATGTTATCCGCGCCCTTCTCTTCGAGTTCAAAAAAGATCTGCGCAAGTTGTTTGGGCGTAACTTCCTTTCCGCGCGTCGCCCGCGAGAGCTCAAAGTTCTGGCAGAAAACGCAGCGGAGCGCGCATCCGCCAAAGAACACCGTTCCGCTCCCGTTTTTGTGCGAGATGGGGGGCTCTTCAAAGGGATGAAGGTAGGCTTTGGCGACGGTGAGCCCCTTCACGCCGCAGGCGCCCGCGTGCGCAGACCTTTCCGCCCCGCACGAAAGGGGGCAAAGCGTACATTGCATAGCCCAATTATACTATATCGCCGAGCAAAAAGCAATCCTTCTTCCCGCCCATTCTCGTTGACATTTTTCCGCCGTTCGGGTATAATAGGCAGGTAAACAATTGCGGAAGATGAGAAGGCGTTTATGAAACGGTTTTTTACAAGCGAGAGCGTGACGGAAGGGCACCCCGATAAGGTGTGCGATTGCATTGCAGACGAAATTTTGGACGAGCTTTTGAAGCTCGATCCGCATGCGCGTTCGGCGGTGGAGTGCTGCGCGGCATACAACACCCTCTTTTTGACGGGCGAAGTCTCCTGCCGCGGCAAGGTAGATTACGAGGCTGCCGCCCGCCGCGTCATCCGCGAGATCGGCTACGATACGGGCGACTTTGCCTACGATAAGTGCAACGTCATCGAGCTCGTGCACGGGCAGTCTGCCGATATCGCGCTCGGCGTGAACGCCTCAAAGGAAAAGAAGGCGGGCGGCGAGGCATACGATCTTTTGGGCGCGGGCGATCAGGGCATGATGTTCGGTTATGCCTGCCGCGAGACGGAGGAGCTCATGCCCATGCCCATCATGCTCGCGCATAAGCTTGCAAAGCGGCTCACGGATGTGCGCCGCGCGGGCATTCTTTCCTATCTCCGCCCGGACGGCAAGACGCAGGTCACCGTCGAATATGACGGGAGGAGGCCCGTCCGCGTGGATACCGTCGTCGTCTCCACGCAGCACGAGGAGGGCGTCGGGCAGGCGCAGATCGCATCCGATCTCAAAAAGCACGTCATCGATGCCGTCATCCCCGCGGCGCTCATGGATGGCGATACGCGCTATCTCATCAACCCCACGGGAAAGTTCGTCATCGGCGGACCGGAGGGGGATTCGGGGCTCACGGGGCGCAAGATCGTCGTCGATACCTACGGCGGGCGATGCCCGCACGGCGGCGGCGCGTTCTCGGGTAAGGATGCGACCAAAGTCGACCGCAGCGCCGCATACATGGCGCGCTATATCTGCAAAAATCTTGTGGCGGCGGGCATTGCAGACGAGGCGGAGCTCCAGCTCGCCTATGCCATCGGCGTCGCCCGTCCTGTCTCCGTGTTTGTGGAGACGTTCGGCACGGGGCGCCTTCCCGAGGATGAGATCGCAGATATCGTGAAAAAGGAGTTCGATCTTCGCCCCGCAGCCATCATCGGGCAGCTCTCTCTGAACCGCCCCGTCTACCGCCGCACGGCGGCTTACGGGCACTTCGGGCGGGAGGAGTTTGCATGGGAGAAGACGGACCGCATCGCCGATCTCAAAAAATATCTGTAAGGCGCGGGTATTCGCTTCGCTTATGACCGCCATTCAAATTTTTTATTGATGGATTTGAATTTTTTGATTGACATTTTTGGCAGGTTGGCGTACAATAAAAGAAACCGATGAAGGAAAAGAGTAGCGCGCTTCAAGCGGATCTTCAGAGAGCTCTCGGCGGTGGAAAGAGGGCGGTCCGATGTGCGTGAATGGATTCCGGAGGGCGGGCGCGAACGGCTGCAAGTAGCGTCCGACGGGGCTTTCCCGTTACAGGAAGAGAGCATGACGGTGCTCGCAAAGAGGCAATTTTTGATTGCGAAATTGGGTGGCAACACGGAGAGATTCGTCCCAAGCGGATCTACCCGTGTTTTTGTTTACAAAAAATATTTTTAGGAGGAGAAGACCATGGCACACGAGATCCCTTACAAGATCTACCTTTCGGAACAGGAGATGCCCAAGGCATGGTATAATGTGAAGGCGCACATGAAGACGCAGCATCCGCCCTTTCTGAACCCCGCAACGGGCAAGCCCTGCACCAAGGAGGATCTGCGCCCCGTCTTCTGCGACGAGTGCATCGATCAGGAGCTCAACGAGACGGACGAGTATATCGAAATTCCAGAGGGCATCCGCAATTTCTACCGCATGTTCCGCCCGTCGCCCTTGGTGCGCGCGTACTATCTCGAAAAGCTTTTGGATACGCCCGCCGAGATCTATTATAAGTTCGAGGGAAACAACACTTCGGGCTCGCACAAGCTCAATTCGGCGGCGGCGCAGGCGTACTATGCGAAGAAGCAGGGGCTGACCTCCGTTACGACGGAGACGGGCGCGGGGCAGTGGGGCACGGCGCTCGCGATGGCGGCGGCGTTCTACGGGCTGCACCTCGATGTGTATATGGTCAAGGTCTCTGCCGAGCAAAAGCCGTACAGAAGGGAGGTCATCCGCACCTATGGGGCGAACGTCATCCCGTCGCCTTCGGAGACGACGGCGGCAGGCAGAAAGATCTTAAAGGAGTTCCCGGGGACGGGCGGCTCCTTGGGCTGCGCCATCTCCGAAGCGGTGGAAAAAGCCGTCTCCACGCCCAATTGCCGCTACGTCTTGGGCTCGGTGCTCGATCACGTTCTGCTGCATCAGTCCGTCATCGGGCTCGAGAGCAAGATCGCTTTGGAAAAGTACGGCGTTCAGCCCGATATCGTCATCGGCTGCATGGGCGGCGGCTCCAACTTCGGCGGGCTCATCGCGCCCTTTATGGGGGAGAAGCTCGAGGGCAGGAACAACATTGAATTTATCGGCGTGGAGCCCGCGAGCTGCCCGTCCGTCACGCGCGGCAAGTTTGCGTATGACTTCTGCGACTCGGCAAAGATCACGCCGCTCGCCAAAATGTATACGCTCGGCTGTGGCTTCATGCCTTCGGCGAGCCATGCGGGCGGGCTCCGCTATCACGGCATGAGCCCCGTCGTCTCGCAGCTCTGCCACGACGGGTACCTCCGCGCCGTCGCCGTAGAACAGAACAGGGTGTTCGAGGCAGCCGTTATGTTTGCAAAGTGCGAGGGG
>CALVLO010000074.1 GCA_944338265.1 uncultured Clostridia bacterium | reverse complement strand
CGGCGCAGGAGGCGCCTGCGGACAGCAACGCGGGAGGACCCGAGAGGGCGGCAAAAGCGCCCAAAGGGAAAGGGACGGCGGCGCGGGCAGAGGATACGGCGCAGGAGGCGTCTGCGGACAGCAGCGCGGGAGGACCCGAGAGGGTGGCACAAGAGCCCAAAGGGACGGCGGAGCGGGGCAAGGATGCGGCGCAGGAGGCGGGCGAAGCTGATTTATCAGAAAAACCCGTCGGCGCGAAGGCGGCGACGGACGGCGGCGGGGGCGAGCGGTTTACCGCCGCACCGACGGCGGACGGCGACGACGCGCCGACGGGGGATGCGGGGCTACCGAATGGCAGTACCGCATCTATCTAAAAATTTTTCCCCGCCGAAGGCGTGGTAAAAATTTTTAGCCGCCCCGTTTTTTCAAATCCCCGAAAACGGGGAAAAACGCCGAGCTCGAAGCCGGGCGAAATCTCCACGGACGGGGAAAGGAGGAAATGCGTATGTGTGTGCATGCGGTAAAAATTTCAGATGCATCCGATCTGTCACTGCGCGTTCTGAACGCGGTGATCGGCGGCGCGGACGCACCGTGCCCGCGTCGCGTGCGGTATGACGTCATCGCCGCGCAGGTCGGCACTACCGAAGATACCGTGCGCTATCATATCCGCAAATTGGTGCGCACGGGGTATCTCCGTGCCACAACCGCGGGCTACGAACCCACGGGCAAAGTGCTGTTTCTCCCCGCGCACGGGGATGACAGCGCGCCGACGTCGATCAAAATTTCCCCGCATACGGGGAAATGAGCGGTGCAGCGCGTGAAGAAATGTTTGATAGTATTCCCCGCGAGCGGGGAGGAAAGCCGCCGATCTGATCGGTGACGTCATCGGCAATATCCCCCGAAACGGGGACAGAAAGAAATTCAGGAAGAGGAATGCGTATGGCAGGGGCAGCAGAAAAACTAAATACGCGGTTTTTCCGCTGTCCGTATGCGTTGCTGCGTATATTTCACGGCGCCGCGGGGCGTGTGATGAGTGTCATCTACAGCTATTCCAACCGTCGCGGAGCGGCTGACGCGGAGTGCGTGTTGACGCGCGACGGGCTCGCGGGCTGTGCGGGCGTGTCAACGTCCACAGCCGCCCGCGCGCTGCAAAAACTGCGCGGCACGGAGGGATTTGTGCAGCGCGAGGATTACGGACGCCGCCGCTATACGTTACATATTCAGGGGACATGTGTCCGCCGTTACCGCTATCTGTTCGAGCACCAATTCGAGATCGGCGGCGTCACGCGCAGGCTTACGGGCGCGGAAGAAACGATCCTGAACCTGATCGCAAGCCATATCACCAACCCGAACGCGGCACGCGGATTTGAGGGCTCGGAGGGGCGGTTTGCCGCCATGACGGGGTACAGCAAGGATGCCGTGGGCAATGCGCTCCGCGCCCTGATAGGGGCGGGGATCTTACACCGCCCGCGCCGCGGCACGAGCCGCAGGCGGCTGAGCCGCTATGTCGTCTGCCGTGAGCTGCGCCGCATCCTTTGCGGCGAGGCAGAAAATACGGAAAACAAACAAGACAAGCCGCTGCAGCCGCTGAAAAAAAGTGAGATAGATCATGACGCGCGAACGGAGTATGAGCGGCATTACTCGCTGCTGCGTGCCCGTGCCATCGCCCGTGCAGAGGTTGCCCAAGACAGGGCGAATGCCGATCCCGCGTATGCAGCAGCGCACAGAGAGATCCGTGGATTAGAGCCGAGGATCGCATTCGCGCAGGTACATGGCGACGAGGCGGGCGCGCGGGAACTCATCGCCCGCCGCAAATCGCTCATGGTGCAGCAGGCGCGCGCGTTGGCGCGGATCGGCATGGCGGCAGAGGAACTCGTCCCGCAGTGGCATTGCAGTAGGTGCAGCGATACGGGATATTTGCCGGATGGGCATATGTGCGGCTGTTGGCGCCCGCCAAAGGGGGCGCAGCCATGAGCGGAGAAGGAACCCGCAGGGAATTGCATAGCAAATAGGATACGCGGCATGCCCGCGTTTTCGGCGTGTCATCGATGACGGACAACAGCCCGCGCAGATCGGATCTGCACGGGCTGTTGCTATTTCCGCGAAACTACCCGTATTTTGATACAGAACGCCATTCAAAATTACGGTTTTGTCATGTCAAAAATCGGGCGGTATCTACCATTTATAGAAATTCATATTGAAATAGAAACGGGCGCACGCGCCCATGGCGCGCCACGGCGCGCGGATGCGGAGCCGCCCGCGGGGCGTTTTCCCGCGCTCGCTGCGTTTTGCAGTGATCCCGTATCGGCGGGCGGCTATGATTTACAACGGCGCGGGCATGCCCGCGCAAGCGGTTAGATCATGATCGTGCTCGCCGTCCATGGCAGCGAGATCGTCTGCATCCCATGAATGGGGGAGCGGAGCCGCTGCAGCTCGGCGGATCCGCCCGCCGCCGTTCCCATATTGCGGGATGCTGCCACACAAAACGCGTTCGGCAAAATAGATTGACGGTACGCGGGAATTGTGATATAATATAAAAGAACGGCGAGAGCCGTTCAGAGCAATATGGATGCCATAGGCGGTTAGCCTCCTTGGTAAGGGGGGAAATGCAAATTTTCCCACAAGGAGGTGGTGCTGATGAAGCAAGAGTACATACTCCTTCTTCTCAACCTCATTGAGAAAGGTCTCGTCTCTTCGATCACAGTCTCTAAGACAATGGTCGTCATTCGCATAAAAAAAGATAACCGCCCTTGATGTGGTAGTCTGGCGATTATCTTTGATACGTTAGGCTAACCGCTGAACGGCAACCCTCTATTGCTCTTTTATTTTATCACCGCATTGTAGTTTTGTCAATCGTTTCAGGCGAAAAAAAATAAGGAGAAAAAGCTTCGGAGTTTGTGGGGGAATTTTGGGGGCAAGTTTTTTATATTGTCCCGAAATGACGATTATTTAGGTTATTTTATTGATTTTAGAGGGAAAAAGACGGATTTTTGCATTTTGCTTCTCGGCTTCAAATCCCGTCGCCTCGACCAAAAGCGGGAGCAGATATTTTTCTGTTCCCGCTTTTTTGCTGCTTGGAATATGCTCTCATTTACAGCCGCGCATAGGGGGAAGACATGTCCGTAGGGCGTGTGGCAGACGTTTTGGAAAAGGGCGCCTCGCAAATGCGAGGCGCCCGATGCAGTATTTGCTGACCGTTCAATCAAACTTTTTTCCCACAGTGTCCGCAGAAGGCAGCGTCTGCGCGCACCGACTTGCCGCAGGCGGGGCAAGTTTTTGTAAGCGGCGTACCGCACATCTCGCAAAAATGGAGCGCGGCGGGATTTTTTGCGCCGCATTTGGGGCAGACGTTCTCTGCGGCGGCATTCTGCGCCGCGGGGTTTGCTGCTGCGGCGAGTGCGGCTGCGGCGGGGGCGAACTCCTTGCCTGCCTCTATGGCGACGGGCATCGTCTCGTCCTTCAGATAGGTGCCGATCTCCCTGCGGAAGCCGAATATGAGCATGGCAACGCCGATGGTGAGCATGGGCAGCCCGATCATGAGGAGGAAGAAGCGCTTGGGGAGCCCCTCGCCTTCGGAGATCGCCGTAAACAGATCGATGGAGCCGATGATCGTGCAGGCGAGCCCGCCGAGCGCGAGCAAAATGCCGATGATGCGCAGCCCCGTTTTGGTCAGATTGTGCCGTTGTTTTCCCTCTTTCATGCCGCATCTCCTTGTATTTGTCTATGGTAATTATCGCATGAACGGGCAAAAAAGTCTACTCTTTTGGGGGATTTTCCTGCGGGAATTTTTGCGCGCGGAAGAAATCGCGGTTGTAACGCACGGCAGGGTTTTCGGGCGCGAGTTCTTGGGCGCGGAGGTGGCAGCGGAATGCTTTCTCCCGCTCGCCCAGCGCCCAATGGCTGCATACGAGCCCGAGCAGGGGCAGGAGGGTGCGTTCTGCGGCGTCGTCGAAGTCGCCCTCTGCGGCATAACTCGGGCAGGAGAGGGCGGTCTCGTACCAAAATACAGCTTCGCGGTGGGCGCCGCGGCTGCGGAAGAGACGCCCCATCATACAGCAGATGCCGCCGCGGGGCATGCCGTAGCCAAAGCTCATCGTCAGCGCTTTCAGTGCACCCGCGCTGTCGCCGCGCGCCTCGCGGCAGGCGGCGAGCACCTTGCACGCTTCGATCTTATTCACATACCAACCCTCTCCCGCGAGCATCTCGCAAAGCACCGCCTCCGCCTCCGTGTAGAGGCGGTTGTAGTAGAGCTCCCTCCCGTAGTAAAAGAGGTCGCGCCCGCCAAGCTGCTCCTCGGCGCGCCATTTCTGATAGATATGCAGGTTGCGCGCGCCGCGCGGTTTTGGGCTTTGTAAGTGGGTGACGGTGAAGCCGTCGTGCAAGATCTTTCCTGCGGGCGGGATACATTCGTGCACCCTGCCTGCCCAGCGGAACATGCCCCGCCGCACGATGCGCTCCCGCTCATAGCTGCATCCGCCGCTCTCGTAGCGGCAGAAGGCGAGGTCGGCATTCTCCTGCTCCATGCGCAATTTCAGCGCCGCAAGGCGGGGGAGCTGCGCGGGCGCGATGACGTCGTCCGCGTCCAGCCACATAAGATAGTCGCCCGTTGCCCGCTCAAAGGAGAAATTGCGGGCGGCGGAAAAATCATCCTGCCACGGGAAGAAGTAAACGGCTTGCGTGAAGCGTCGCGCCACCTCGGGCGTGCCGTCCGTGCTGCCCGTATCTGCGATGACGATCTCATCCGCAGCCGCCCGCACGCTCTCCAAGCAGCGCGTGAGCACGGGCGCTTCATCTCTTACGATCATACAAACGGAGAGCTTCATCCTCATCCTCCACGGCAGGCTGCCGCTTTCAGTCTATGACGGCGCGCGCCGCCGCGTGCCTTTTTGCGGGAAGAATGGGGGATGCGGCATAAAAAAGCGGCAGCGCGTGGCTGCCGTTTCTCTATTTTTTATGCTTCTTCCGGCGGGGATATGCGGCGGACGGAGCCGCGCTTGATGAGAGCGGCGGGGAGGACGGTGCGGTGCGCGCGCTCGCCCTTGATGAGGGCGCACAGCATGCCGAAGGCGGTCTCGCCGATCTTGGAAAAATCCTGCCGTATGGTGGTCAGATCGTACTGCGTGTCGCGCAGAAGCTCAATATCGTCGAAGCCGATGACGGAGATATCCTCCGGCACGCGCACGCCGCGCGCCCGCAGTCCGTCGATCAGCCCGATCGCCATGATGTCCGAGGCGCAGACGATCGCCGTGACGTCCGTCTTGGCAAAGTGCGCGGCGGCGGCAACGCCGCATGCCTTGGTGAAATCGCCAAAGTACACATATTCGTTCTCATAGCGCAGCCCTGCGGAGGCGATGGCGAGGATATAGGCAGCAAACCGTTCGGAGGAGACGAAGGACTGCGGCTCGCCTGCCAAGAAGCCGATCTTGGCGTGCCCCATTTCGCGCAGGTGCCCGACGGCTGCGCGGATGGCTGCAATGTTGTTGCTCCCGACGGAGGCAACGTGCGGGTTTTCGGGGGTGTCCGTATCCAGCAATACGAGGGGGAAGCGAATCTCTTTCAGTTGCTCGCAGACGGGACTCAGAAAGTTGACGCCGAGCACGAACGCGCCTGCAAAGCGGTTCTTCTCCATATAATCGTTCATGCAGAAAGCCTCGTCCTTGTTGGCGAGAGTATCTGTTACGATCTCGTACTTGGAGTTGGATGCGGCGAGGCTGAACGCGGCGGCAACGCTGTAAAAGAGTTGGTTCTGATAGGGCGCCTGCATGAATTGGTACAGGAGCGCGATCCTGCTCTTTGCCGCCCCGCCGACGCGGTAGCCCGTTTTCCGCGCAAATTCGCAGACCAAAGCCTTGGTCTCCTCCGAAATATCGGGCGCATCGTTGAGCGCCTTGGAGACCGTTCCCATAGAGAGGTTGAGTTGTTGCGCGATCTGGCGGATGGTCATGCGGCATCCTTCTCCCGCAGGCGAAACGCAAATATTTCGCTCCGCAGGATGGAAAAATTTTTCGTGGATTTATTCATAGTATAGCAAATTTTATGCGCTTCGTCAAGATAATTTGAATAAAACTATAAAAATAACGAAAATTTCACACAATATTGCCCGCTTGTATGAACAGAAAAAAACTTTTCCAAAAACACTTGACAAATGCGGGGATTGTGTTATAATGCTATAAGACGTACAAAATAAAACTATATCGCGAAAGAATATTCGAAGATTACGAAACATTTTCGCCAAAATCGCCGCCATGTTTTGCAGGCGGCGGGCGATGGCTGTAAGCGGCAGCCGTGTTCCTTTCCTTCGGTGAAATCTTATTGCGGTGCGCAATTGCAGTCCTCCCAAATATGCTCACCATGGCGCGCCGCCATAAGTTTTCACATCCATACAGATCTTATTTTAAGGAGGTGAATGAATGCGATAAAACAATCGGAGAAACTTTGCACAACAAACAGAAAAAATGGTAAAAGACTGATTTCAAAATTCAAGGAGGAAAAATACCATGAAAAAGAGAAGTTTAGTAGCACTTGCGCTCTCTGCAACGATGGCGCTTTCGGCGGGGATGCTGCTCGCCGGCTGCGGTGAGAAGAAGAAGGAGACCGTCTCCCTCACGCTGTGGGGTCCTTCCCAGCAGAAAGAAATGGCGGAGGAGATGATCGAGGCGTTCAAGCAGGAGAATACCGATAAGGAGTACAACATCAAATATGACGTTGTTTCCGAGCAGGATGCCTCCAAGACGATCACGACGGACGTGAGCGCGGGTGCAGACGTGTATGCGTTTGCAAACGATCAGCTTCTCGTGCTGCAGCGTGCAGGCGCGCTTGCACAGGTCGGGGGGGGGTACTTAGACGCCGTTAAGCAGAACAATTCTGCAAGCTCCGTCGCTGCCGCCACGCACGATGGCAAAGTTTGGGCGTATCCGTACTCGGACGATAACGGCTACTTCCTGTATTACAACAAGTCCAAAGTGACCAGAACGGATACTTTGGAGCACATTTTGGAGGATTGCAGCAAGGCGAATGCCAAGTTCCAGATGAACTTGAACGAGGCATGGTACTGCACCTCCTTCTTCTTTGCGACGGGCGCAACTTACGAAGTTAAATACGATAAAGAGGGCGCCGTGGAGTCCGTCGCCTGCGATTTCGACGATGCCGAAAAGGGCACCGCGGCAGGCAAAGCCATGATCGCGCTCACGGCAAACAGCGCGTTCAACAGCGGCGATGACAATGCAATTGCCGCAGCGCTCACGGACGGCACGTTCGGCGCCGCCGTCTCCGGGACCTGGAATGCCGAGCTCATCTCCAAAGAGCTCGGCGAAAACTACGCCGCATGCAAGCTTCCCACCTTCAATGTGGACGGCAAAGACTATCAGATGGGCTCGTTTGCGGGCTGCAAGCTGTACGGCGTCAATCCCATGTCCAAGAACCTTGGGGATGCGCACAAGCTCGCCGCCTTCCTCTCCGGAGAGAAGATGCAGCAAAAGCGCTTTGACGATATGCAGATCGGACCTTCCAACACGA
>CALVLO010000073.1 GCA_944338265.1 uncultured Clostridia bacterium | reverse complement strand
GATGCGACGTATGTCGTCGATGCGGCTACCTGCATCGATTGCGGCGCCTGCGAAGACGGCTGCCCTGTCGGCGCGATCAAAGCGGAATAAGTAGCGCTGAAAAACCCCGCCGCGGCGGGGCTTTTCTATTCTTGCGGAGGCTGCGATGCGGCGCGAAGAATTTTTACTCGACGGCATGAAGATCGTACAGGACAGCGAAGCATACCGCTTCACTTCGGATGCGGTGCTTTTGGCGCGCTTCCTCAGGGCGAAGAAGGGGGAGCGCGTCGCCGATTTCTGTGCGGGGAGCGGCGTTGTCGGGCTGCATTTTTACGGCGAAAACGCGGGCGTGGAGCACGTTACCCTCTTCGAGGTCTCGCCGCAGCTTTGTACGATGAGCGAGGAGAGCGTGGCGCTCAACGGCTTAGAGGCGCGCTTTACGGTGGAGAACATGCCCTTGCAGGCGATCCCCGCCCGCTATACGGAGGCGTTCTCGCTCATTTTGTGCAATCCGCCCTACGAGCGGGGCGGCTTTTCCGCCGCCGACGAACGCAAAGCGCCCTGCCGCAGGGAACTGACGCTCACGCTCGATGAGCTGTGCGCTGCCGCGGCAAAGTGTTTGAAGTTCGGCGGGCGGTTTGCCCTCGTGCACCGCGCGGACCGCGCCGCGGAGGTGCTCTACACCCTGCATGCGCACCGCCTCGAGCCCAAAAAGCTGCAATTCGTGGCGGGCAAGGCGGGCGCAAAGCCGTATGCGGTGCTTGTGATGGCGGTCAAGGGCGGCAAGGCGGGGCTCGACGTCCTGCCGCAGACGTATAACGGGGAGGCGCGTCAATGATCAGTTTTGTGGCAACGCCCATCGGCAATTTGAAGGATATCACCCTCCGCGCGCTCGAGGCGCTGCGGGCGGCGGACGTCATCTTCTGCGAGGATACCCGCCATACCCTGGGGCTTTTGAACGCATACGAGATCAAAAAGCCGCTTCTTTCCTGCCATAAATTCAACGAGCGGGAGGCGGCGGAGAAGATGCTCGCCTTCTCGCGGGAGGGGAAGGCGGTGTGCGTCGTCTCGGATGCGGGCATGCCCGTCATCTCCGATCCCGGGCGGGAGGTGTGCGCCATTTTGCGGGCGGCGGGGGAGCCCTATACCGTGCTCCCGGGCGCGAACGCGGCGCTCTCCGCGCTCGTCCTCTCCGCGCTGCCTGCCGCGCGCTTCACCTTTGTGGGATTTCTGCCCGAAAAAAAGCGGGAGCGGGAGGCGCTCCTTGCCCGTCTGGCATGCGCGCGGGAGACGCTGCTCTTCCATTGTGCCCCGCAGGATGCGGATGGGTATATCGCCGCGCTGTATGCGGCGTTCGGCGACCGCCGCGCCTGCGCCGTGCGCGAGATCACCAAATTGCACGAGGAGAGCATCCCCTTCACGCTCGCAGAAGGGCTCGCGGGCGAAAAGCGCGGGGAGTATGTGCTCGTCGTCGAAGGGGCGGCGGAGGCGGAGGATCCGCGCAACGCGCTCTCCCCGCGCGAACATGTGCTCTCCTATATACGCGAGGGGCTGGATAAAAAGGAGGCGCTCAAACGTGCCGCCCGCGACCGCGGCGTGCCCAAGAGCGCACTCTATAAAGAGACGCTCGATCTGTAAAAGAAAAAGCCGCCCGTCCCGCAAGGCAGCGGGGCGGGCGGCTTTTGTTTTTTTGTTATGCCTGTGATTTTTCGCTCTTCTCGCCGAAGAGGAGGAGCACGGAGTACATGAGCCCCGGTCCCATATTAAAGACGTGGCAGTCGACCATGCTTGTGAGGAGCATGGCAGAGACGCACAGCGCCAGCGTGAACTTCTCTACGTTCGGGCGGCGGAGGCAGATGATGAGCGTCTGCACGCGGTGAAGAAGGTACGCCGCAAGGGCGACCGAGCCACCCGTGGTAATCAGCTGGAAGAAGGTGTTGTGCGCGCGCAGGGAGAGGAAGGTCCCCTCGGGCGTGCCCTCCACAAATTCGGTGTACATGCCGTTTTCGATGAGCAGTGTCCCGGGCGTCTTGTAAAATCCTACACCGAAGAAGGGATATTCGCGGAAGCGTTCCCAACATGCCTTCCATGTGTTGAAGCGCGCGGCGTCGTTCATGCCCTGATCGATGACGGAGCCGAACACCTTTTCCAGCGATTGGCGGAAGACGAAATAGCAGATGATGGCAGCCGCCGCAAGCAGGGCGATCGTGACGGCGTTGAAGATGCGCTCGCGTTCGCGGCTCGCGATGAGGATGGTGAGCACGCACCCCAAAAAGACGACGGAGCCGAACAGCATCGCTCCGCGGCTCTGCGTGAGCAGCACGCCCGCATAAAAGAGGACGCAGAGCAGCGTATAGAGCCAGCCGTTCTTGTTTTTCACGGCGAAATAGACGGGCGCGGGCATGCACATCGCCATCATGCAGCCCACGTTGTTGTAGATGCCCCAGCCCGTAAAGAGCGCCACACGGTTGATGGTGCCGTCCTCGCGCAGGACGCCCTCGTTGAAGTACATCCCGGCGACCTCCGCGAGCATCCCGATGCCGATGATGGTAACAACGAGGGGGAGATATCCCTTTTTTACATTCTCCCAGCGGATGGTATAGTAGAAGTAGAAATAAAACCCGCTCAGGGCGGCGATCTGCACAAAGCCCATCAGCACGGTGCGCCCGTCGTAATAGGGGGAGAGCAGCCCGCCGAGCAGGTATGCCGCGCCGAGCACGGCAAAGCCGAGCGTGAGCTTGGGCACGCCGCGCTTTTTCCGTTCCAAAAGCATGGAGACGAGCCGCCCGAGGAGCAAAACGCAGATGACGGCGACGATATAAAAGAGCGCGAATTGCCCGCGCGGCTGCGAAAAGAGCGCATCCGGGAACTTCCCGGGGTTGTTTTCCGCCGAAAAGAGCATATAGCCGCAGCAGACCATCGGCACGACGCCGAGTACGTCGTCGCAGAGCAGCGTGATCGCAAATCCAAAGAAAAGGTAAAGGCTCATGACGGCGATCTCTAAGCCAAAGAGCTCAGAGCACGCCATCAGCACCGTTACGAGTGCGGCGAACCATCCCGAGGAAAAGAACTGCCGTATATATTTGACCGCGGGCAGCGTTTGCAACCGCGGGAAGGCTTCCGTAAGCATGCTCCCATTATAGCACCCGCGCGGCGGATTGGCAAGTATTTACAAGCCGCGCAGCCGTATTTCCCGCCGCCTTCCGCCCCTTCGGGCGCCCAAGCGGAAAGCGCCGAAAGCGCTCCAATAGGAAACCCCCCGGAACTCGCGTCCCGAGGGGTTTCCTATATGATAAGGGGGAAAAATGATGAGCAATGTTTTGGATGAAGCAGCTGCCTGCTTCGTTTTTGTACCCTCATTATAGCCTACCCTGCGCGAAAAGTAAAATATTTCGGCGAAAAAAGTAAAAAAATTTTTTTCTGAGCAATTTTTACAGGGTGCTTGAAGAATGTTACATTTCGCCCCGCCAAGGCAAGTTCGTTTCTCACAGCGGGGGTATTTTACATGATCCTGCATAAAAAACAGCCCAAGATCACGCTGAGCAGGTTGGCAAAGAGGGCGATCGCAATGGGTTTTGCAAGATTTTTCTTGCTCCCCGCGAAATAGACGGCAGAAATATAGAAGACCGTCTCGCTCGAGCCGTAGGCAACGGCGGCGCAGCGGGCAATGTAGCTATCCGCGCCGTAGGTCGTAAAGAGTTCGGAAAGAAGCGCCGTCGAACCGCTGCCAGAAAAGGGCTTCAAAAGCACGAGCCCGCCGATCTCTTTCGGAATGCCGAGAAAGGAGAAGACGGGCGAAAGCGCCTGTGTGATCGCTGCTGAGAGCCCGCTCTGTTCAAACAGCTCGCTCAGCATGAGGATGGCGGCAAGATAGGGGAAGAGGGAGCATACAAGGGGCAGCGCGCCCTTTACGCCCTCCGTAAAGCAATCGTACAGGCGGACTTTTTTGAAAAGCGCATAGCCAAAGAGCGCCAAAAAGAGCGCGGGCAAAAGGAGCGCCGTCCACTTCATGCGCGCCTCCTCGTAAGATATACGAGTCCCGCGCCGATGAGAGAGGAGGCGAGCGTCGCAAGGAGGGTGGGCAGAAAGATATCGGCGGGCGAGGCGGAGCCCGCCGCGGCGCGCAGGGCGATCGCCGTCGTCGGCAGCAGCTGCAAACTCGTCGCGTTGAGCACAAAGAGCATATCGGCGGCGTAGCCGTTCTTTGCGGCGAGGAATTTTTGCGTCGCCTGAATGCCCAAGGGGGTGGGCGCGCCGGGTAGTCCCAAAAAGTTTGCCGCCATGTTCTGCCCCGCGCATTTGAGCGCCTCCCCGTCGGAAGAGCGAAAGAGTGCTCCGAGCGGGCGTTTCAGGCGGCGGGCAAGGTTGTCCGCAAGCCCGCTTTGCTCCATCACCTTAAAAAAGCCCAGCCAAATGCAGTAGGAGGCGAGCAGCGCAAGCGAGAGCGTTGCCGCCTTTTCCCCACCCGTAAGGAGCGCGGGCAGGAAGCCTTCCGGATCGGAGATGAGAAAGATCGCCGCCGCAATAAGAAATATGATCGGAAAAATGACGTTCACACGCCATTTTATGCGGAAATTTGTCCGATTATGTTTTTACCGCAGGCGCTTGTCCGTTGTGCAGATATAATCTCCTGTTTTCAGTTTTTCTTCGAGTTCTTCAAACGGAAGATATTTTCCGTTTTCCCTGATGACACGCCATGAGCCATATTCCGTTTCGTATGCTTTGAAAAACATGATTTCTGCATTTCCGTACCGTAAAGTACGGTTATCGTCTGCCATATAAACGATGCCGATTTTTCTGCCTTTCTCATCAAATGTGAGATAGCCATTTTTACGGTATTTAGTCGGTTGTTTTTTACCGGAAAGCATATTGGTATTTAAATCATAACAATAAAATTTGTTTGTAATTTTAATTGTTAAAGCAGGATCTTCTTCTTTCGTTTTGTAACGATACATATCAAATACCATCCTTATAAGAAATAATATTCCAATCACTAACATAATGACGCCGATGAATACAGTGATAGAATCTCCGAGGCGTGCAAAAAAAAGAACAATAGATGAGACCAGACAGAATAACATAACAGCAGCTGCCGCACAACCGCGAACCAAAACCATACGTTTCGTATCAAGTTTTTCAAACCACCAGCAGAATAAATAAATAAAAATAGACGCGACGAAACCTTCCAGCATAAACGCCCTCCCTTGTCAGATCATGGGATAAATAAAAGAGGGAAAAGAATATTGTCTTTTTTGTCCTCAAAAGAAAAAGTGCGCCAACCGAAGTTGGCGCACCGCAAATACACAACTCCGATCGTCGCGAAACAAACTTAAACAGAATGGGATATTATCCGTCACCCTACTTAATTGGAATTGCGTTTTGCCGAAAAGAAAAACGCAGGGCAACGGAAAAAAGAAGTATCGTAATACCCCAAAGTTTCTGTTTATTAAGTTTGTTTCGCACTTACAGTATAGCATAAAAAGATAATAAAGTGTAGTATTTTTCATAAATTTTCAAAGGATTTCAGGGAATAATTTTGGAATGGTTTATCCTGCGCCCTGAATGGGAAATGCGCCGCGCAAAATGAGTTTACATTTGCCGCAAAACGCGGTATAATACTGTGGAAAAAACGCGCAGGGAGCTAACATGAAAAAACCCTATTATGTGACGACGGCAATCGCCTACACCTCGGGCAAGCCGCATATCGGAAATACCTACGAAGCCATTCTCACGGATGCCATCGTGCGCTTTAAGCGCGCGCAGGGCTACGACGTCCGCTTCCAGACGGGTACGGATGAGCACGGGCAGAAGATCGAAGAAAAGGCGAAGGCGGCGGGCGTAACGCCCAAAGCGTACGTCGATGAGGTCGCAAACGTCATCCGCACGGTGTGGGACGGCGTGAATACCTCTTACGATAAGTTCATCCGCACGACGGACGAGGACCACGTCAAGACGGTGCAGAAACTCTTCCGCCGCTTCTATGAACAGGGCGACATTTACAAAGGGGAGTACGAGGGCTGGTACTGCACGCCGTGCGAGAGCTTCTGGACGGAGAGCCAGCTCGTCGACGGCAAGTGCCCCGACTGCGGGAGAGAGGTGAAGAAAGCCAAGGAAGAGGCGTACTTCTTCCGCATGGGGAAATACGCCGACGCGCTCATCAGACATATCGAGAGCCACCCCGATTTTATCCGCCCCGTCTCGCGCAAGAACGAGATGATGAACAACTTCCTGAAAAAGGGGTTACAGGATCTGTGCGTTTCCCGCTCCACGTTCAAGTGGGGTATCCCCGTCGATTTTGACGACCGTCACGTCGTGTACGTGTGGCTGGACGCGCTCACCAACTATATTACGGGGCTTGGGTACGATCCCGACGGCAAGAGCGCGCCCCTCTACGAGAAGTATTGGCGCGGCGGCGAAACGCTGCACGTCATCGGCAAGGACATCGCCCGCTTCCATACCATCTATTGGCCCATCTTTTTGATGGCGCTCGGCGAGCCGCTGCCCGATCACGTCTTTGCGCACCCGTGGCTGTTGCAGGGGGGCGAGAAGATGAGCAAATCGCGCGGCAACGTGCTGTATGCCGACGATCTCGCTTCGGTGTTCGGCGTGGACGCGGTCCGTTACTTCGTCCTGCACGAAATGCCCTACGAGGGCGACGGCACCATCACGTGGGAGCTGTTGGTGGAGCGTATCAACTCCGACCTTGCCAACACGCTCGGCAACCTCGTCAAGCGCACGCTCGCCATGGCGCGCAAGTACTGCGGCGGGGTGATCGCGGACATGGGTGCGGCGGAAGCGGTCGACGAGGACCTGAAAGCCGTCGTCGCGGGCGCGCGGGCGAAGGTGGAGGCGTGCATGGAGGGCTACCATGTCGCGGATGCGCTGAACGAGCTCTTTGCCATATTCCGCCGCGCGAATAAGTATATCGATGAGACCATGCCATGGGTGCTCGGCAAGGACGAGGCGAACAAAGCCCGCCTCTCTACCGTCCTTTACAACCTTGCGGAGAGCATTCTCACGGGCGCGAGCCTGCTTGCTCCCTTCCTGCCCGCCACGGCGGAGAAGATCGCCGCATATTTCTGCGCGCCTCTGCCCGCCTTCGGCAAGACGGAACAGTTCGGCAACCTCAAAAACGGCACCCGTGTCGCCGCATCCGACGAGGCGCTCTTCGTGCGGTTCGATCGGGACGAGGTGCTCAAAAAGGCGGAGGAGATCAGGGCAAAGCAGCAGGCGGAATACGAGCGCGAAAATGGCGGAAAATCCGAAGAAAAGCCCGCCGCGCCCGCCGCGGAAGAGGCAAAAACGCCGTTTATCTCCATCGACGATTTTGCCAAGATCGAGCTGAAAGTGGGCGAGGTCATCGCCTGCGAAAAAGTGCCGAAGTCCTCCAAACTGTTGCACGAGACCATCCGCGTGGGCGAAGAAGTCCGCTCCGTCGTCTCGGGCATCGCCAAATGGTACACGCCCGAGGAGATGGTGGGCAAAAAGGTCGTGCTCGTCACCAATCTCAAACCCGTAAAACTGTGCGGCGTGCTGTCCGAAGGCATGGTGCTTTGCGCGGAGGACGCCGCGGGGAATCTCAGCCTGCTCACGCCCGAAAAGGCGATGGAGAGCGGCGCCTGCATCCGATGAGCTATCTCGATATTCACGCC
>CALVLO010000072.1 GCA_944338265.1 uncultured Clostridia bacterium | reverse complement strand
TCATTGACGCGCGCTTCCATCGCCGCGATCTGTTCGTTGCAGGCGCGGACCGCCTCCAAAAGCGCGTCTTTTACGCCAGCGCGCTCTTTCTGATTATAATCATAGATCGCGCAGTTCTGCTGCGAAAGATAGCGCAGTTCGGCAAGGACGCTCTCTACGCCCTTTTGAAAATTGCCTGCAAGTGCCTCGTAGGCAGAGGCATGCTGCGCGGAGCTGAACTGCAGCTCCTTGGCGACGGACTGTTTGACCTCTTCGATCTTGCCCGCCACGCCCTTATACATGCCTTCCATGACAACGGATTTCTTATCTTCGTAAGTCTTGCTTTCTTCCATGATGCTGCCACCTCTCGTCGTTCGGGATGGTTCCCGCTATCTATTTTACACCAAATGCGGGCAAAAGTAAATACTTTCTCGCCTTTTTTTTATCTTTTCGCCGACTTTTTTCCGAAGGTGACTGCATCTTTATACAAAAAATTGTATGATTTTCGGCAAAATTTGCGGCAAATACTTGTCAAAGCCCCCAAAAAGTTTTATAATACATGGGAAACGTGCAACCGCGGTTGCAACAAAGAGGTGAGATTATGAGAGCATACAACTTTTCCGCAGGTCCCTCCACGCTCCCCCTCGAGGTCCTCGAAGAGGCGCAGCGTGAGTTTTTGGATTTTTCGGGCACGGGCATGTCCGTGACGGAGATCTCCCACCGCAACAAGGCGTTCGAGGCGATCGTAGAAGAGGGCGCGGCGCTGCTGCGCGAACTTTTGAACATTCCCGAAGACTATGCCGTCCTCTTTGTGCAGGGCGGCGCCTCGCAGCAGTTTGCTGCCGTCCCCCTCAACCTGATGCACAAGGGGAAAGCCGACTATATCGTAACGGGCAACTTTGCCAAGAAGGCATGGCAGGAGGGCAAGATCTACGGCGATGCGGCGTGCGTTGCCTCCTCCGAGGATAAGACGTACACCTACATCCCCGATCTCGATAAGATCGCCTTCCGCGAGGATACGGACTATGTGCACATCTGCTCCAACAACACCATCTTCGGTACCCGCTATGTGGAATTTCCGAAAGTAAAGGCGCCCCTCGTGGCAGATATGTCTTCCGAGATCTTGTCGCGCGAGATCGATGTGAAGAAGTTCGGCGTCATCTATGCGGGCGCGCAGAAGAACCTCGCCCCCGCGGGCGTGACCATCGTCATCGCCAAGCGCGAGCTCATCCAAGATCCGCTCGCGATCTGCCCCACCATGCTCAAATGGAAGGTACAGGACGAGAACAACAGCCTCTACAACACGCCCCCCTGCTTTGCCATCTATATGGCGACGCTCGTTTTGCGCCGTTTGAAAAAGCTCGGCGGCGTGAAGGAGATGAGCAAGATCAACGAATACAAGGCGGGGCTCTTGTATGATTTCATCGATAACTCCGCCTTCTACACCAACAACGTGGTGAAGAAGTACCGCTCGGTGATGAACGTGCCCTTCGTTACCCCTTCCGCCGAACTCGATGCGAAGTTCGTCAAGGAAGCAGCCCAAAACGGGCTCGTCTCCCTCAAGGGGCACCGCTTGGTCGGCGGCATGCGCGCCTCCATCTACAATGCAATGCCCGTCGAGGGCGTGCAGGCGCTCATCGCGTTTATGCAGAAATTTGAAAAGGAGAACGCATAAATGAAGGTCTTAAAGCTCAACGCCATCAGCCCCGTCGCGGACAGCGTGTTCGCGGGCTATGAATATTCGGACAAGGCGGAAAATCCCGAAGGCATCATGCTCCGTTCCTTTGCGATGCACGAGTACCCCCTCGGCGAGAACCTGCTCGCCGTGGCGCGTGCGGGCGCGGGCGTGAACAACATCCCCATCGAAAAGTGCACGGAAAAGGGCATCGTCGTTTTCAACACCCCGGGTGCGAACGCCAACGCCGTAAAAGAGCTTGTGCTGTGCGAACTCTTTTTGGGTGGCAGGAAGATCGTGGACGGCGCCAATTGGGCGCAGACCTTAAAGGGGCAGGAGGGCATCTCCAAGCTCGTTGAAAAGGGCAAGGGGAAGTTCGTCGGGCAGGAGATCATGGGCAAGAAGCTGGGCGTCATCGGGCTGGGTGCCATCGGTGCGATGGTCGCCAACGCCGCCATCCACCTCGGCATGAGCGTGCTGGGCTACGACCCCTTCATCTCCGTGAAGAGCGCGTGGATGATCGACAGGCGGGTGGAATTTACCGCTAACCTCGCCGATATTTTCCAAAACTGCGACTTCATCACCGTGCACGTCCCCCTCACGCCCGATACCAAGGGCATGTTCAACAAGAAGACGCTCGCTTCCTGCAAGGACGGCGTCGTCGTCATCAACAACTCCCGCGGCGACCTCGTTGTGAGCGCGGACATGGCGGAGGCAGTCGAAAGCGGAAAGGTCTCCCGCTATATCACCGACTTCCCCGATGAGACGCTGCTCGGCAAGGAGAACATCCTCTGCGTGCCCCACCTCGGCGCAAGCACGCCCGAGGCGGAGGATAATTGCGCCTTTATGGCGGCAAACGAGCTCAAAGATTACCTCGAGAACGGCAACATCACCAACAGCGTCAACTATCCCGCCGTCTCCATGCCGCGGACGAGCGCATGCCGCGTCTGCGTGCACCACAAGAACGTGAAAGAGATCCTCTCCAAGATCCTTTCGATCATCTCCGCGCAGGGCATCAACGTCGCGCACATGCAGGATCAGAGCAAGGGCGAATACGCCTATTTGGTGCTCGATCTCGACGAAGTTCCCTCCAAGGCGAGCATCGATCTGATCCGCGGCGTGAAAGACGTCATCCGCGTCCGTCAGCTCTGATCGGCACCCCAATAAACACAAAAACCCGCACCCGTGCGGGTTTTTATCTTTCGTAGAGTTTTTTTCCGAACACGGCGCGACGGTTATAGACGAGCCCCGCCGTGAAGCAGATCATCAGCCAATACAGATAGAGCAAAAAGACGATGACGAGCGCGAGCGCACCGTAAAGCCGCGCGGGATCGCTCAGGCGCAGGTAGACGGCGAACGCTGCCGAGGCGGCGAGCCACGCGAGCGCCGTAAGAAAGCTCCCCTTTGCGAGCCGCTTCGCGACGCCGCGGTAGGGACAGGCATATCCGTTCAGCAGCCATGCGGCGAGGAAGCCCAGCCCGAACAGTGCGGCAAGGTCGGCGGGCAGCGAAAGGAATGCCGGCAAACGGCGGGTGAAAAAGGTGACGGCGAGCACCGCACCGCCCGCGGCGGCGACGGAGAGCATGGTCGCAAGCGTCAGTGCGATCGCCGCAAGGCGGGCACGCGCCCCCTTGGCGCGGCGGGAGACGCCGTAGACAATCTCCCCGCTCCGCCTGAGATGAAAATAAAATGCCGAACTCGACCACAGCGTGGCGGCGAGCAGAAAGATGCCCGCGCCCGAACCTGCCGCCGCGGCATTCTCGCGCAAAAAGAGGATGAGCTCGCGCGCCCAACCGAAGAGCTCCATGGCGAGGATGCGGTCCAGCAGCGCATCCGTCCCGCCGAAGAGCAGCGTGAGCCAAAAGAGAAAGGGCATGAGCGACATGATGAGGAAAAAGACGAGCGTCCCCGCCACCGTGGTAAAGCGGTGCTCCGCAAGCACGTTCCACGCCGCCCTCCCCCTGCGCACGGCGCGCACGAGCACATGTTCCCTCCCATCCCGCATCTCCATGCAAACAGTATATGCAATGCTGCGCCGCTTCAACCGAGCAAGGCTTTCCCCCTCTCCTTTGCGCGCCGCGCATGCTTTTCGGCAAAAAATACTCTATTTAGATTTCTATCGAAATATTATTTTTATCATCATCGAAATAACAACACGCAAAAAAACCGCTGCCCGAAAGCAGCGGCTTTTGTTATGCTTTGTTTTACTTGACGATCTTGGAGACGACGCCGGAACCGACCGTTCTGCCGCCCTCGCGGATCGCGAAGCGAAGACCTTCCTCGATGGCGACGGGCTTGATGAGCTCGACGGTCATCGTGACGTGGTCACCGGGCATGACCATCTCGACGCCTGCGGGCAGCTCGATGGAACCCGTAACATCCGTCGTGCGGATGAAGAACTGAGGACGATAGTGGTTGAAGAATGCCGTGTGACGGCCGCCCTCATCCTTGGTAAGAACGTAGACCTGCGCCTCGAAGACGGTAGCCGTGGGAACGGTGCCGGGCTTTGCGATGACCTGGCCCTTCTCAACGTCCGTTCTGTTAATGCCGCGAAGCAGAGCGCCGACGTTATCGCCCGCCATAGCCTCGTCGAGCTGCTTGTGGAACATCTCGAGACCGGTGATGGTCGTCGTGCGGGGCTTCTCGATGAGACCAATGATCTCGGCGGGATCGCCGACGTGCGCTACGCCACGCTCAACTCTGCCCGTAGCAACCGTGCCGCGGCCGGAGATGGTGAAGACGTCCTCGACGGGAAGAAGGAAAGGCTTCTTGTCGTCGCGCTCAGGCGTAGGAATGTAGCTGTCGATGGTATCCATGAGTTCAAGGATGCACTGGCACTCGGGAGCTGCAAGAACTTCCTCGTTGGAGCAGCCGCTCGTCGCCTTTTCAAGCGCTTTGAGCGCGGAACCCTTGATGATCGGAATGTCGTCGCCGGGGAACTCGTAGGAGCTGAGCAGCTCGCGGATCTCCATCTCGACGAGTTCGAGAAGTTCGGGATCGTCGAGCTGGTCGCACTTGTTCAGGAAGACGACGATGTAGGGAACGCCGACCTGACGGGCGAGCAGGATGTGCTCACGGGTCTGAGGCATGGGACCATCCGTCGCAGCGACGACGAGGATCGCGCCGTCCATCTGGGCAGCGCCCGTGATCATGTTCTTAACGTAGTCCGCGTGTCCGGGGCAGTCGACGTGCGCATAGTGGCGCTTGTCCGTCTCGTACTCGACGTGCGCGGTGTTGATCGTAATACCGCGTGCTTTCTCTTCGGGCGCCTTGTCGATCTCGTCGTAGCGCATCTTCTGAGCCTGACCCTTGCATGCCATAACCATGGTGATAGCTGCGGTCAAAGTGGTCTTGCCGTGGTCAACGTGGCCGATGGTACCGATGTTGACGTGGGGCTTGCTTCTGTCGAATTTTGCCTTTGCCATTTTGATTTCCTCCAAATTTTCTTTATAATTTGATAACTTTTTCCGAGCCCTGTAAAGGACCCGAAAGCGCAGCTATCTATCAATCGCTGATATCAAGCTTCACGCTTGCCACACTATTATACCCGATACGCAAAAATTTTGCAAATACTTTATTGTAATTTTTTCAAATTTTTGCGCTTTTTGCCGCAAAAGTGGCGTTACGCCTTCTTTGCGCGGCCTGCGATGATCTTCTCGGAGACGGACTTGGGCACTTCCGCATAGTGATCGGGCTGCATCGTGAACTGACCGCGCCCCTGCGTGCGGGAGCGGAGGTCGGTCGCGTAGCCGAACATCTCGGAGAGCGGGACCTCGGCATCGATGACCTTTGCGCCGTTCCTGTCGTCCGTGCCGATGATGGTGCCGCGGCGGGAGCTGACGTTGCCCATCAGATCGCCGAAGTAGTCATCGGGCGTGATGATCTGCACCTTCATGATGGGCTCGAGCAGCACGACGCCCGCCTTTGCCATACCGTCTTTGAAGGAGAGCGAACCTGCGATCTTGAACGCCATTTCGGAAGAGTCGACCTCGTGGTAGCTTCCGTCGTACACCTGCGCCTTGAAGTCCACCATCTCGTAGCCTGCAAGGAAGCCGTTTCTCGCAGCCTCCTGGATGCCCTTATCGATGGCGGGGATATACTCCTTGGGGATGGAGCCGCCGACGGTGACATCCTCGAACTCGTAGCCCGTGCCGGGCTCGAGCGGGATGAAGCGCACTTTACAGTGACCATACTGACCTTTACCGCCCGACTGACGCTTGTACATGCCCTCCGCTTCCACTTCCTTGCGGAAGGTCTCGCGGTAAGCGACCTGCGGCGCGCCGACGTTGGCTTCGACGTGGAACTCGCGCAGAAGTCTGTCGACGATGATATCGAGGTGCAGCTCGCCCATGCCGGCGATGATGGTCTGCCCCGTCTCCTGATCGGTATACGTCTTGAACGTGGGGTCCTCTTCGGCAAGTTTGATGAGCGCCATCGTCATCTTCTCCTGCCCTGCCTTCGTTTTGGGCTCGAGGGAGAGCTGGATGACGGGCTCGGGGAACTCCATCTTCTCGAGGATGATGGGGTGCTTCTCGTCGCATAGCGTATCGCCCGTCGTCGTGTTCTTCAAACCGACGATGGCGCAGATATCGCCCGAGCAGATCTCGCCGATCTCCTTTCTCTCGTTGGAGTGCATCTGCACGAGGCGGCCGACGCGCTCCTTTTTATCCTTGGTGGAGTTGTACACATAGGAACCCGCCTCGAGCGTACCCGAATAGCAGCGGAAGTACGCGAGCGAGCCGACGAACGGATCGGTCGCGATCTTGAAGGCAAGCCCTGCGAAAGGCTCGTCGTCCGACGTTTTGCGCTCTTCCTCTTCGCCCGTCTTGGGGTTGATGCCCTTGACGTGATCGACGTCGAGCGGGCTGGGAAGGAAGCGGATGACGGAGTCGAGCAGGAACTGCACGCCCTTGTTCTTATAGGAAGAACCGCAGAGCATGGGCACCGCCTCCATTCTCAGGCAGCGCGCGCGAAGCCCCGCAATGATCTCCTCGGCGGTGAGCTCCATCGTCTCGAGATACTTCTCTAAAAGCTTCTCGTCGCCGTCCGCAGCCGCCTCCATGAGCTTCTCGTGGTACTGCGCGGCGATCTCCTGCATGTCGGCAGGGATGGGCTCCTTGCGGAAATCCTTGCCGAGATCGTCGTAATAGATCTCCGCCTCCATGTTGATGAGGTCGATGATGCCGCGGAAGGTATCCTCCTTGCCGATGGGAAGCTCCACGGGCACGGGGTTTGCGCCGAGGCGCTCGCGGATCATCTTCTCCACGCGGAAGAAGTCTGCGCCGTTGATGTCCATCTTATTGACGTAGGCGATGCGGGGAACTTTGTAGGTATCCGCCTGGCGCCACACCGTTTCGGACTGCGGCTCGACGCCGCCCTTTGCGCAGAACGTCGCCACGGCGCCGTCCAGAACGCGCAGCGAACGCTCGACTTCGACGGTGAAGTCGACGTGCCCGGGCGTATCGATGATGTTGAAGCGATGACCCTTCCAGATACAGGTGGTCGCGGCAGACGTGATGGTGATGCCGCGCTCCTGCTCCTGCACCATCCAGTCCATCGTTGCGGCGCCTTCGTGGACTTCGCCGAGCTTGTGCGTCTTGCCCGTGTAGAACAGGATGCGCTCGGTCGTCGTCGTCTTGCCCGCATCGATGTGCGCCATGATGCCGAAGTTTCTCGTATGCTGTAAATCGTATTCTCTTGCCATAAGCTCCCTCGCTTAGAAGCGGAAGTGCGCGAACGCCTTGTTCGCTTCCGCCATTCTATGAGTATCTTCCTTCTTCTTGACGGAGCCGCCCGTGTTGTTGTAGGCGTCCATCAACTCCGCCGCGAGCTTCTTGCTCATCTCGCGCTCGGAGCGCTTTCTCGTGTTGATGACGAGCCAGCGGATGGCGAGCGTCTGACGGCGCTCGGGTCTGATCTCGACGGGGACCTGATAGTTCGCACCGCCGACGCGGCGCGCCTTGACCTCGACCACGGGCGTAATGTTGGAGAGCGCCTGCTTGAAGATCTCCATGGGATCCATGTTCAGCTTCTCCCCCATGATCTTGAACGCATCGTACACGATGCCCTGCGCAACGCTCTTCTCGCCGTCGAGCATGATCTGGTTGATGAGTTT
>CALVLO010000071.1 GCA_944338265.1 uncultured Clostridia bacterium | reverse complement strand
TTTTTCATGCTTTTTCCTCCATGCTGTTCATATCGTATAAATATTTGAGCCCGTCGAGCGTGAGCATCTTGTCGATAACGTCGATGCAGCCCGTCTCCTTGGCGATGGTCTCGGAAAATCCGCCCGTCGCCACGGTGAGCACCTCCTGCGTGCGGAGCTCTTTTTTGATGCGCTTGACGATATATTCCACCAAACCCGCCCAGCCGAACACGATGCCCGCCTGCATATTGGTGACGGTGTTGGTGGCGATCACGCTCTTGGGCGCCTCGATCTCCACGCGCGGAAGCTTTGCCGTCCCGCTCGAAAGGCTCTCCAACGAGCCCTTGATCCCGGGTGCGATCACGCCGCCGATAAACTCTCCCGCAGCGCTTAAAATGTTGAACGTCGTCGCCGTGCCGAAGTCGATCACGATCATCGGCTTCCCACAGCCGTACTTTTTGAGCGCCGCAACATTGTTGACGACGCGGTCCGCCCCCACCTCGCGCGGGTTCTCCGCCCGCATCTTGAGCCCCGTCTTGAGCCCGGGCGCGATCTGCAGCGGCACAATGCCGAAGTAGACGCCGAGCATGTGCTCGATGGTATAATCGAGCGAGGGCACGACGGAGGAAAAGATCCCTCCGCAAATATCCTGCGCGCCGATATGGTTGAACGAGAGCATATCGACGAGTTGCACGCCGTATTCATCGGACGTTCTTTTCAGATCGGTCGAGACGCGGAAGGAGAATTTGAGCTTCTCCCCGTCAAACACGGCGTACTTGATATTGGTATTCCCGACGTCAATGCAAAGGATCATGATCGTTTTCCCCTTCCTGCCGCGGCGCACCGCAGCCAACGCCTCCCGCATGCGCTTTGGCGCGCGAACGGCGCACCACCGCATTCTCCGCAAGCAGCACCACGCGGTGGATGGCGGGCGCGAGCAGTACGTTAACGGCAAGCTCCAACACCATATTCAGCCAGACGAGCCCGAACACGGCGAGAAAGACGGCTTGCGCCGAAGTTCCCGTGCCCAAAAATGCCGCGACGTCCCCCTTCATGGCGACCATCCCCGCAAGATACAGCCCCGTATTCACGAGCACCACCGCGGCAGAAGCCGCATAGGCGGCAGCAAGGCGGTTCTTTTTTGCGATGAGGCGGTACACAAGCCCCGCCGCAAAGCCCGCAACCGTCGTCTTGCCGAGGCAGACGAGGGTGAGCACGGCGGGATTTGCCTGAAAGAGAAATGCCGTGGCGGGCTCCTTGCCCATCACCGCCGTCACGATAAAGATGACGAGCCCCGCCACAAATCCCATGAACGCGCCCCCCCACATCCCGAAAAAGATGCCCGCAAGCACAATGGGGATGAGGCTAAGATTGATGGTCACGCCAAACATGGGGATGGCGCTTGCAAACAGCTGCAGCACCACCACAAGTGCCAAGAGTACGGCAAAATACGCAATGTTCTTTGCCGAAAAGACCTGCTTCGTGCGCTTCATATTCAGTTACCTCCATCGGATCCGAATGGTATCCGCAGAAAAAGAAATGATTGGCGCGCCGAGGAGGATACTGCCGCTTTTGCGTGCAATTCCGCCATAAGGCGCATCCATATGTAATTATACCAAATCCCCCGCCTTTTTGCAACTAAATGGCGCGCGTTTATGCGCCAAATCTGCCGATTTTCGCGGCAAGCGCCCCCGCTTTGCGCCCCTTTCGGGCAGCCGCGGAGGAACCTTTCCGCGTGCAGGCGCGTAAGATATAGAGACGACCGCAGAACAAAAATTACATACTCTGCGGCAACCGTTCCCGCAAGAGGCGGGAACGACGATTAAGGAGGAAAAACCATGAATTGCTGTTCCGGCGGCAACAACTATCTTTGGATTCTCATCATCCTCGCGATCCTCGGAACGTGCGGGAACGTCTTCTCGTCCAACATGTTCCGCGGCTGCGGTTGGCCCATCCTCGCCGCGCTCGCATACTGCATGTGCAAAAACGGCACCTTGCAGGACCTCGTCGGCAAAGTCTGCGGCGGCTGCGGCTGCGACTGAGCCTCCCGCCCCCATCCCCGCAGAGCAGAAAGCTCCCCGCCCCTTCCTCGGGGCAGGGAGCTTTTTCCTTGCCTGCAATTGCATCATTTCGCATGCCTGCGCGCATAACCGAGCAGCGCGACGACCGTCTTCGCATCCTTGATCGTACCGTCTTCCACCATCGAAAGCGCCTCGGCAAACGGCACAAATTCCACATTGAGAAATTCCCCTTCATCGAGGTGCTGCCTGCCCGCAGAGACGTTTTCCGCCTCGTAGATATAGATCTTCTCGTTGGTATAGCCGGGCGTAGGATAGAGCGTACAGCGGTGGACGAGCTTCTCCGCAATAAGTCCCGTCTCCTCCTCGAGCTCGCGCTTTGCGGCAAGCATGGGATCTTCGCCCGCATTGAGTTTGCCCGCGGGGATCTCGCAGATCTCCTCCCCGTAGGCATAGCGGAACTGCCTGACGAGGGCGACCTTCCCCTCCCGCACGCACAGCACCGCCGCGCCGCCCGAGTGCTCGACGATCTCGCGCTTGCAGGGGCGTCCGTCGGGCAGCACCGCGTCATCGCAGCGCAAATTGACGATCTTCCCGCGGTAGATATAGTGCTTTTGCACCGTCTTTTCCGTCACATCCATCCCGGCGCCCCCTCAGAGCTTTTCGGCAAGCGCAAAAAACGCCGCGCTCTCCGCACACTCGCCCCCGATATAGCGGAGGAAATAGAGATACCCCGCAAGCAGCGCCCGCACCTCGTCGATATCCCGCCTGCCCGTGGCGGCGGAGAGCTCTCCGAAGAGCACCTCCGCATTGGCGCGTTCCTCCTCGCGGAGCTCACGCCCCGCAATGCGGTTGCGCTCGGCGGGAAGCGCCGCGGCAAACTTTGCAAGCGCATCCTCCTTCTGCCTGCGCTTTAAGGCGAGCTGCCCGCGCTTGCCGCATTCGGGGAAGCACTCCTTCACGATGTCGCGGAAGGGCTTGATCATGCGCTCGGCAAACACCGAATAGCTCGCCGTATAGCTGCCGTCGATGTAAAAATAGCGCAAAAGGAAGTCGTTGAGGTGCATCGTGCCCGCATCGAACTCCACAAAGAGGCAGAACACATAGGCAAGAATATCTTGGCGGGCGGCGGGCAGATATGCCGCGATGCGCCCCGCGCCGCGCTCCGCGGGCGTCCGCAAAAAGGCGCGCTTGGCGGCGGGGTAGTCGTAGCCGTCCGTCACGGCGGCAAAGAGGTGCCGCAGTTCCCTGCTTGCCGCGATCTCCTTGAGCGCATCGGAGATCTTCACCTCCGCGGCAAGGTACGAACCCGTTACGAGTTCTTCGCACACCGCCAAAAAGCGCTCGATTTTTTCGATTTTCTCCTCCATACCGTCACGGCGCGAGGTACTCTCCGCGCGCAAACCTCCCTTTTTCGCCTGTTTTTCATCTATTATAGCACATTGCAAAAAAATATGGAAGAAATTTTCCCAAATATCTTGATTTTATCCCGATTTTTATGTATAATATAAAAAATGCTTTGATTGGAGGAAATTTGATTATGAAATCCATGACCATCTCCCTTGAAATGGCACAGCGCGTGAAAGACTTCGTCGCCATCACGCAGAACTGCGACTGCGAGATCTTGCTCAAGAGCGGGAAGTACGTCGTCGATGCAAAGTCCATCCTCGGCATCTTCAGCCTCGATCTCTCCAAGCCCCTCACGGTAGAGATCTACAGCGATGACTGCGCGGAGATCCTCGGGCAGCTCTCGAAGTTCGCAAAATAAGTTTTTTCGGGTTTATGAGAAAGCCGCTTGACCCTGTTGAGCGGCTTCTTTGTTCTTGTCTTTGCAACGATAACAAAAGCTAAGGGATGGGCGCCATGCAGGTCAGAGGCGAAACTTCGGTCAACAAATTAATTCTTCTCTTTGTCTTCGACAAGATGGAGAGCCCCCTTTCGGAGCGCACCCTTGTAGATATGTGCACCTCGTCCAACGATTGGCTCAATTATATGGACTGCATCGTGCTCATCCACAAGCTCAAAAAGGATGGGTTCATCTGCGAGATCCCGGGCGCGGACGATCCGCTCTACACCATCACGACGGAGGGGCGGGAGGCGCTCGCCAACTACTACATCAGCATCCCCAAGAGCTCGCGGGAAGAGATCTCCCGCTTCGTAAAGAACAACGGCGCGAAATTCCGCAACCGGCAGGAGTGCAAATCCGATTACTACCAGAACAAAGACGGAACATACACCGTGTTTTTGAAGATCCTTGCCCCCGTGCAGCCCATGCTCGAGCTCAAATTCGTCGTTCCCGATAAAAAGACGGCGAACACCATCTACAAACAGTGGGAAGACAAGGCTTCCGAACTCTATTCCGTCGTCTACGATACGCTTGTAGACTAATTCAGACGATGAGGTGAAAGATATGGTTACTTATTCTACAAAAGGCACTTGCTCCAAGCAGATCATCTTTGATCTCGATGAAGAGAACAAGATCCACAACGTCAAGTTCATCGGCGGCTGCAGCGGCAACCTGCAGGGCATCAGCCGCCTCGTAGAGGGCAAATCGCCCGATGAGATCGTGCCCCTTTTGAAGGGCATCCGCTGCCGCCAGAACACTTCCTGCCCCGATCAGCTCGCGCAGGCGCTCGAGCCCTACCTTTCGGCTGCAAAAAAGTAAAAGAATATGGAACGGGCGCTCCCGCATGGGAACGCCCGTTTTTTCATGCCTTGTTTTACGCTTTGAAGTGGCGCTTGTCCGAACTGAGGACGGCGATCCCCCACTTTTCGCAGAGTTTGAGCGTCTTGCTGTCCGGCACGCCCGTCTGTACCACGGCGGTGATGCCCGCTTCGCGGCACTCCTCCGCCGTCTCGGGATTGAGCAGCGCCGCATCCGAAGCGACGACCGCCCCCTTCGCCCTCTCCCCCGCCAGCGCGAGCGCAAAGCGGAAGGCGAGCATGCGGTTGGTCTGCCCCGTGCCGATGCCGCAGGTGGCATGCTCCGTCCCCACGACGACCGCACTCGAATGGGCGTGCTTGGCGACCTTATAGCTGAGCGTAAGCGCCGCCGTCTCCGCCTCGGTCGGCTTTCGCGCCGTCACACAGACGGCGCTCTCCATGAGCGCGGTATCATACGTCTGCACCAGCAAGCCGCCGTAGATCTTAGTCATATCGAAGGTGGAAAACTGCACCTTGCTGCGGATATCGGGCATCTCCAAAAGGATGATCGCCTTGTTGAAGCGGAGCTCCGCCATCGCCTCGGGTGTAAAGCCGACCGCAACGACTTCCTCCGCCCCCGTATCCCGCAGCCCGGAGGCAATGCGGGCATCCACAACGCCGTTGATGGCAAGGATGCCGCCGCGGAGCTTGAGCGGATCGGCAGCCGCCGCGCGTTCAAACGCCTCCGCGAGCTCCTCCCCCGTCCCTGCGGCGCAGGGCACGCCATGCTTGCACACGACGACGGCGGGCTCGTCAAACTCCTTTACGAGTTCGAGCGCCGCATTGGCATCGCTGACGTTGTTATACGTCGCGTCTGCGCCTGCGAGCTGCTTCGCACGCGCAATGGAGCCCTCTTTCAAAAGCGGCTCGCGGTAGATCGCCGCATGCTGATGCGGGTTCTCGCCGTAGAGCATATCCTGCGTCTTTTCGTAGGTGATGGTGAGCGTCTTGGGAAAGGCGATCTTGAGCTGATAGGAAAGGTACTGCGCCACGAGCGCATCGTATGCCGCCGTATAGGCAAACGCCTTATACATGAGGTAGCGGCGCTCATCCTCGGGGATGGCGCCCGCGGCAAGATCGCACAAAACGCGATCATAGTCATCGGGATCGCACACCGCAACGGTGTGCATAAAGTTGCGCGCCGCCGCATCCAAAAGCGCCACGCCGCCCACATCGATGTGCTCTGCCGCCTCTTCGAAGGGAACGCCCGCCTCCATATCTTCCTGAAAGGGATAGCAGTTGATGACGACGAGCTCGATGGGAAAAATCTTCGCCTTCGCCCTGCCGAGCTCCTTGAGCTGGGCTGCCGTGAGCTGATTGGCGACGATGCCCGTATAGACGGCGGGATGCATGGCGCGCACCTTGCCGCCCAAGGGCTCGGGATAGCCCGTGAGCTCGTGCGCGGAGAGCGCGGCAATGCCCGCCTCCCGCAGGACGCTGCATGTCCCCTCCGTGGCGACGATCTCGTAGCCGTACTCGACGAGGTATTGGCAAAACTCGACGATCCGCTCCTTGTTGTAGACGCTGACGTAAGCTCTCTTCCCGGTTTTCATGCCCCACCGCCTAAAATCATCTGCACCGCACATACTGTGTGCGATGATCCTGCTCTATATCTTGCTTGCGACCTATATCCTTTCCGTCAACTTTTTCGCCTTCCGCCTCATTAAATCGCAGCGGGATGCCGCGGAGGCGGAAGAAGACCATGCGGGAGACGGAAAGCTCCTGCTCGCGGCGGCGCTCGGCGGCGCGCTCACGATGTATGCAGCCATGTTTGCCTACCGCTACCGCCTCGAAAACTGCCTTCTCATGCTCGCGCTGCCCCTGCTCGCCGTCATCAATTTATATTGCTTTTATCTGGGATTTCGCGGGATCGCCCTCTTTTTATAGCCCCGCGTGCTCATCCAGCCATTTGGCGACGCCATCCTCTTCGCAATAGCCGATGACGCCCGTCGCCTTGGCTTTGAGCCAATCGTCGGCATTTTCAACGGCGTACTTCTCGTCGCAGACGTCAAAGAGGTCGGAATCGTTGGAGCTGTCGCCAAAGCAGACGAGCTTTTCATAGCCCAACCGCTCCTTCAAAAAGCGCACGGCGTTCGCCTTGGTCGCCTCGCGCGGGGAGATCTCCATCCAGAAATCGTTCTGATAGGTCTCCTGATGAAAGATGCAAATAAAGCGCGCGTCCATTTTGAGCACGTTCCACGCACGCTCGAGCTGGCTGCGCGGACCGATGCACTTGAAGTAGAACACGCTCCCGAAAAGGAGCTCCTCATCCGAAGCGGCGGGCGTCAGGCGCGGATCGGAGCGGCGGCGCTCGAGATAGCGCTTGATGCCAACGTTCTCCGTGCCCGTGCGGAAGGTGAGGCGTTCGCGCGTCTCATCCGCGCCGAACACAACGGGCACGATGCCGCGCTCTTCGAGCACGGAGAGAACGTACCGCTTCTGATCCTCTTCAAAATGAATGACTCTGAGCGTCTCGCGCTTTGCAACGTCATACACGAGCCCGCCGTTATAAAAGACGGCGGGAAGGCGCACGTCGAGCCCGCTGAGCGCACGCAGCGCGCTCCCCACGGAGCGGGCAGTGGCAAAGGTGAACGCCATCCCCCGCCCGATCAGGTTGTTTAGATGCTCCAAACTATAGGCAGAAACCGCTTCGTGCCGTGTAAGCAAGGTCCCGTCTAAGTCTGACACGAACAAAGTTTTCATGATCCTCAAATCTTAACCTTATAACTTCTTATTAGCATTATACCATAAAACGGCGCCAAGGCTTACAAAAGCGCGCGGAATTTTCCATAAGGTGACAAAATGTTTTTTTATATCAGAAAACGAACGAAAATTCTAAACGCAAAATTTGCCCCGCTGCTGCCCTCCTGCCCGCAGACCCTCGGCTGAATTTTTCTGAAAAAAGTTGCAAAAATCCCTTCAAATCGATTGACTTCTTACAAAAACTTTGGTAGAGTATATAAGCGCTGACGAACTGCGGGTGTAGTTCAGTGGTAGAATCCTAGCCTTCCAAGCTAGTCGCGTGGGTTCAATTCCCATCACCCGCTCCATTTTCGCAAGAGCAAGTGGTGGTCGTGAGCATCATGCGCTTGTAGCTCAGTCGGATAGAGCAACGGCCTTCTAAGCCGTGTGTCAGGAGTTCGAATCT
>CALVLO010000070.1 GCA_944338265.1 uncultured Clostridia bacterium | reverse complement strand
CAAGCGCAAAGTTGACCCGCACAAGTTTTCTGCCTATATCAAGAGCAAATTGACCGACGACGGAAAGTATTACTTACTTTTGGACGAAGTTCAGCAACTCGGTTCATTTGAAACCGTTCTGAACGGCTACTTATACAAGAAAAATCTCGACGTGTATGTTACGGGCAGCAATTCAAAGTTTTTGTCGAGCGACATTCTCACCGAGTTTCGCGGCAGAGGCGACGAAGTGAGAGTCTATCCCCTGTCATTCAGCGAGTTTTATTCTGCAAAAGGGGGAGACAAATACGATGCTTGGGATGAATACCACCTCTATGGAGGTATGCCTGCCCTCTTTGAGCGCAATACCGAGGAGCAGAAAATCGAATACTTGAAAACGCTCATGTCAAAGGTCTATCTCTCCGATATCGTCGAACGCAATCATGTGCAATACCCCGAAGAGATGGATTCTATCGTCGATTTTCTGTGTTCTGCCATCGGCTCGCTCACCAACCCCAAAAAAATTTCCGATACGCTCAAAAGCATCAAGGGTAAGTCGATCAGCGACGTCACAGCAAAAAATTACCTTGGCTATCTCACCGACGCCTTCCTCTTCGACGGTGCGAAGCGCTACGACGTAAAGGGCAAAAAGTACTTTGAAACGCCGCTCAAATATTATATGACAGACGTGGGACTGCGTAATGCCCGCCTCAATTTCAGACAGGTAGAAGAAAACCATATTATGGAGAACGTCATCTTTAATGAGCTGAAAGTGCGCGGCTATTCGGTCGATGTCGGCGTTGTGGAGAGCAAAGAGACGATTGAGGGCAAGCGCAAGTTGAAACAGCTTGAAATCGACTTTGTTGCGAGCAAAGGCGCGAAAAAGTACTATATCCAATCGGCTTACGAAATGCCCACGGAAGAAAAGTTGCGGCAGGAGAAGCACTCGCTTATAAAAGTGGGCGATTCCTTCAAAAAAATCGTCGTTGTAAAGGACAATATCCGCCCCCAGACCGACGAGGAAGGCATTGTAACTATGGGACTTATAAACTTTTTGCTCGATCAAAATAGTTTGGATTTGTAAAAGAATTGTTGCAACAAGTTTTGCCACTATAAATGTTTTAAGAAAATCTACTAATCGTGGAGTATGTGATATTTTATGATTACAACTCTACGAATCGTGTAGAAAATAAGTAGGTTTACATTTTCAAAGGAGTCTGTTGCAATAATATCATCAAATACAGGGGATTTTATGGCAGAACACAGCATTGGTAAAACGATAGCAGAATTACGCAAAACAAAAGGCTGGATGCAGGTAGAACTTGCGGAACGCTTAAATGTCAGCGATAAGGAGTTGTTTTTATGGATCATTTCAACAATTTGTTTCTAAATCAACTTTCAGTCGCAAGAACATCGTTTATGCTTCTTGCACCATAGCGTTTCTGCCATCAACGCCCCCCGTAATAAATTTACAAAAAAATCTGCCGCGCATCTTGAAAAACCGTCCGCGGTGTGCTATACTATATCAAAATCCGGCGATCAAACGTTTTTCAAAGAGAAAAGGGGGTGCCCGCGCCGTCGGGCAAATACAGCCATGGGCATGTTTACGGTACGTTCGGGGAAGCTCTATTTTTCGCGCCGCGGAGAGACGGTGTGCCTCTTTGCGCAGGGGCAGGACGGCATCCGCGTCCGCGCCACCATGAACGCCGCGTTCGAGCCCACAGATTGGGCGCTCGAGGGGGCGGAGGCATCCACGGCAGTCATCGCCGTGGAGGAAGAGCACGCCTCGCTGACGAGCGGCAGATTAAAAGTGACCGTCGACCGCCTCGGCAAACTTCGCTTTTTCCGCGACGATGCGCTCATTTTAGAAGAGTACTACCGCATGTACGAGTACGATATGCCGCACACGCCCTCGCTGCGGCTGCTCGCCCGCGAGTACCGTCCCATCCGCGGGGGAGACTACGCCCTTACGCTGCGCTTCGAACCGCGCGAAGAAAAACTCTTCGGCATGGGGCAGTATCAGGAGGCGCGGCTCGATCTCAAAGGCTGCACGCTCGAGCTCGCACAGCGCAATTCGCAGGTGAGCGTGCCCTTCCTCATCTCCTCGCTCGGCTACGGATTTTTGTGGAACAACCCCGCCGTCGGCAGGGCGACGTTCGCAAACAACGTCACCGAATGGCATGCGGAGAGCACCCGTCAGATGGATTATTGGATCACGGCGGGGAACCCCAAAGAGGTCTTGGAGCACTATACGGCGCTTGCGGGGCGCGCGCCCGAATTTCCCGAAAACGCGCTCGGGCTCTGGCAGTGCAAGCTGCGCTACCGCACGCAGGAAGAAGTCCTCTCCGTCGCCCGCGAATACCGCAGGCGCGGCATCCCGCTCGATGTCATCGTCATCGATTTCTTCCATTGGACGCGGCAGGGGGAGTGGAAGTTCGATCCCGCCTATTGGCACGATCCCGCCGCCATGGTGCGCGAGCTGCGCTCCTACGGCACGCGTTGCATGGTCTCCGTCTGGCCGACGGTGGAAAAGAAGAGCGAAAATTTCGCCGAGATGCGCGATCAAGGTCTCCTCATCCGCCCCGAGCGCGGCAGCCAGTGCTTCGATTTTTTGGGCGATTGCTATATCTACGATGCGACCAACCCCGCCGCCCGCAGCTATCTTTGGGAGAAGTGCACGCAGGGCTACTACGCAAGCGGCATCGATATGTTTTGGCTGGACGAGGCAGAGCCCGAGTACACGGTATACGATTTCGATAACTACCGCTACCATCTCGGGACGGACCTCATGGTGGGCAACATTTACCCCGCAATGCACGCGCGCGCCTTTTACGAGGGGCAGACCGCCGCAGGGCAGAAGGATGTGTGCAACCTCATCCGCTCGGCGTGGGCGGGCAGCCAGAAGTACGGCGTCGTCCTGTGGTCGGGGGATATCCAGGGCAATTTTCAAACGCTCCGCGATCAGTTCGCGGCGGGGCTCAACGTCGGGCTCGCAGGCATCCCGTGGTGGACGACGGATATCGGCGGCTTCTTCGTCAACGTCAAAGATCCGTCGCACAAAGAGCTCCTCCTGCGCTGGTTCGAATGGGCGACGTTCTGCCCCGTCCTTCGGATGCACGGCGATAAGGGTCCCTCCGCGATCCCCGCGCTCGACGAGCGCGATTGGGGCGGCGGCTTCTGCCATACGGGGCTGGATAACGAGCTCTGGAGCTACGGCGAAGAGGTCTACGAGGTGCTCAAAGGCTATGTGGAACTCCGCGAACGCATGAAGCCCTATCTCAAAGAGGTCATGCGCGAGGCGAGCGAAAACGGCTCGCCCGTCATACGGACCATGTTTTACGAGTTCCCGGAAGATCCCGCCTGCTGGGAATGCGAAGATGAATACATGTTCGGGGCGAAGTATCTCGTCGCGCCCGTCCTCGCCGCGGGCGTCACTTCCCGCGCCGTCTATCTGCCTGCGGGCAAATGGCGGGATATGAACACGGGCAAGGTTTACAAGGGCGGCTGCACCGTCACCGTCGCAGCGCCCGTCGAGGTCATTCCCGTCTTCGAGCGGCTGTAAACGGGGGTACCATGTCCGAAGAGGAAGCAAAAGAAGGCGCCGTCCCCGCAAGATCACGGGGGCATGTCCGCCTTCCCCGCATCAACTTCCGTCCGCTGCTGTTTGCGGCGCTCGGGCTCATGATGGGCGTCTTTTTGTATCTGCGCATCGCGTTCGGAGGCTTTGCCTTTTCGGACGCGCTCTTTTTTGCCGCCTTTTTGGCGCTCACCCTGCTCGGCTTCCGCAAGAGCGCCCTCGTCGCCGCGGCAGTCTTTCTTCTCTTTGCAGGGCTCGGCGCGCTGCTCGCGCATGCCGAGGCGCGCCGCTTTACGGCGGGCATGCCTGCGGGCGAGTACGCCGTCACGGGCACGGTGCAAACGGCTGCGCTGCGCTATGGGGGAACGGAGGCGACCCTCATCTCCCTCACGCTGGACGGCACGCCCGTCGCAGGCAAAATGACGGTGACGCTCGCCTCCGAAGATGTCCGCCCCGCCGATCAGATCACCTTCACCGCCGCCGTCACGCGCAGCCCGCTGCCCGCAAGCGGCGATCCCGCCGCCGAGCGCAGCTATGCGGCGAACGTGCGCTATGCGGCTGCGCCCGCGCACTTTATCAGGGAAGGCAGATCGGGCGATCCCTTCCTCCGTCTCAACGCCGCGCTCTACGATGCGCTCTATACGCATTTGGAGACGGACGAAGCGGGCGTGGCGTATGCGCTGCTCACGGGCAATTCGCGGGGGATGGATGCGAGCTTTTTGGCGGAGACGCGCACGGGCGGCATCGCGCATGCCTTCGCCGTCTCGGGGCTGCATATCGGCATTTTGTACGCGGCGGCGATGCTCGTTTTTCGCCCGCTCGGGCGTTGGGCGTTCCTGCCCGCCGTGGCGCTCGCGGGTTGTTACAGCGCCCTGTGCGCGTTCACCGTCTCCTCGGTGCGGGCGCTCCTCATGTGCGCCGTCTTGGGCGGGAGCCGCTTCTTGGGCGTCAAATACGATTTTGTCAGCAGCATCTCCCTTGCGGGGCTCGTCACGCTCGCCGTCTCGCCCGCGCAGGTGCTCTCGGTGAGCTTTCTCCTCTCCTACGGGGCGGTGCTCGGATTGGCGCTCTTTTCGGGCGGATTTGCCCGCGGGCTGAAAAAGCTCCGCCTGCCCGCCTTTCTGGCAAGCTATCTCTCGGCGAGTGCCGCCGTGCAGCTGTTCACCTTCCCCGTGATGGCAGAGGCGTTCGGCTACGTCTCGGTATGGGGGACGCTCCTCAACTTCTTCGTCATCCCCGCGCTCCCCGTGCTCTTTTTGCCCCTCGTCGTCTGCGCGCTGCTCGCCGTCCTCATCCCGCCCGCCGCATCCGTCTTCCTCCTCCTGCCGGACGGCATGCTCGCGGCGCTTTTGTATCTCTTTTCGGCGGCGGATTTCTCCGCCGTGCTCGCGGGCTTTTGTCTGGGCGCGGGCGCCGCGGTCTGGATGCTCGCCATGCTCTTTCTGTGCGGGCGGGTGCGGCTTGGGAGGATAGCCCGCGCCGTCGCCGCAGGCGTGCTCGCGCTCGCCTTTGCCGCGGTCATGGTATGGGAGAACGCCGTCTTCACGGGCTGCAAGATCGTCGTCTACGAGCACGGGCAGGGGACGTGCGCCCTCATCCGCACGCGGGAGGATGCCGTGCTCGTCATCGATGACGATATCTCCCTTTCCGCCTGCCGCGATTTTCTCAACCGCAGCTACGGCGGGGAACTCTCCGCCGTCGCCGTCGTGGGGGAAGATCTTGTCCGCGGCATCAACACGGCGGCGTTTTTGCCCGCGCGGGAGGTGCGCGTGCGGACGGGGCAGCATACGGGCTTTCGTCAAACGCCCGTTTTGGGCGGCGCGAACTTTGCCTGCGGAAATCTCGCCTTTGCGTATGAGGGCGAAGGGCTCCTGCTCTTTGCGGAGGGCGTGCTCGTCAGGCTGGATTTTTCCGAAGCGCCCCCGCACGGCGCGCAGCTTTTCGTGCAAACGGGCGACGGAGGCTTGAAATATCTTCTCAAAGATGGTATAATCAAACAAATATGAAATTTGTCGAACTTGCAAAAAGCCTCAAAACAGAGGGGCTCAAACCCGTCTATCTCATCGAGGGGGAGGAGGCATACTTCCGCGATCACGCCGTAGAGAGTATCCGCGCCGCCTGCGCGCTTGCCAATCCCTCCCTCAACGATGTCCGCTTGGAGGGCGAGCAGCTCAGGGGGGAGGGGCTCTCCGCCCTCCGCCGCGCGCTCGAAACGCTGCCCTTTTTGGATGCGCGCCGCATCGTGCGCGCCTGCGGGTTTTATCCCACCGAGCGCGAGTGGGAGGGCTTCCTCAAACCCTATGTGCTCGCGCCCTCGCCCACAACGGTCTTTCTCATCGTCAACGCGGGGAAAAAGGCGGGCGCGGCAGATCTCAGGCGCAAACAGGGCGTGTGCTATGTCGATTGCGGAAGGGAGAGCGAAGAGACGCTCGCCCGCTGGCTGTTCGGCGTGGCGCGGCGGCAGGGCTTGCAGATGGATGCGGATGCCGCCTCGCTCATGGTGCGCTATTGCGCGCAGGATGCCGCCCGCATGAAGGCGGAAACGGAAAAGCTCGCCGCCATCCTCGGGGCGGAGGGTCGGGTCACGCGCGCCGCGGTGGAGGCATACGTCGCCAAGGATACCGAGTACAAGATCTACGAACTCACGCAGGCGGCTTCCCGCAAAAACTTCGCGCTCTTTTCCGAGATCCTTTCGGATATGCTCGGCAAGGGCTCGGATGAGCATTCCGTGCTCGCGGCGCTCGTCTCGCACTACCGCACGCTGGCAGAGACGGCGGGCATGCAGGGAACGGATGCCGAGGTCGCCAAGGCGCTCTCCTTAAAGCCCTATGCCGTGCAAAAGAACCGCGAGGCGGCGCGTCGGCTGGGGCGTGCGCGGGTAGAGGAGCTCTATCTCGCGCTGTATGCGCTCGCGGCGGGGGCGCGCAGCGGCGAATACACCAAGTCGGGCGCGCTTTTCGGGGCAGTCGCAAAAATATTTTTCAGTTGACGCAAAATAGCAGACGAAACACTTTGCATTTTTGCGCCGAAATTTGTATAATAGAAAAAACCGCTCTGCTTTTCGGGGGCGGAAGGGAGGTCCGCATGCGCACGCCGCAGCAAGTTGCCGAGGGGATCCGTGGCATCTTCACAAACTTTTCGCACAATTGGATCATCGTCGTCGAGGCGGTGTTCCTCTTCCTCATCATCTACTTTGTGCTCAAAACGCTGTTCGAGAACAACGCCAAAAAGCTCATCCCCGTCTATATCCTGCTCATCTTATGCACGGGCACCGTGGCGCTCTTTTCCGAGCAGCTCACCGCGGAGGTCTTCTACATCTTCCTCCTGCTCATGTCCCTCTTCTTCCTGCTTTTGTTCAGCGTAGAGATCAAGCGCAGCATCTGGAACAGGGGCAAGCGCGCCATCCCCGTCTCGGGGGATGCCTCCGCCAAGAACACGGCGGTCGGCGCACGGGCAGATGTCTACATCACGGGCATCGTCAAGGCGGTGCAGGCGCTCTCCAAGAGCAACACGGGCGCGCTCATCGTGCTCTCCAACGGCAACCTTCCCAAGGAGATCATCGATAGCGGCGTCACGCTCAACGCCAACATCTCCAATCAGCTCATCGAGGGCATCTTCGTGCCCAAGGCGCCCTTGCACGATGGCGCAATGATCATCTATGGCGATAAGATCCAGGCGGCGGGCTGCTTCTTGCCCCTCACGCAAAAGGATTTCCCCAAAGATTACGGCACCCGCCACCGCGCGGGCATCGGCGTAACGGAGGTGGCGGATGTCTCCACCATCATCGTCTCGGAGGAGACGGGCATCGTCTCCATCGTCAAGCGCGGGGAGATCAGCCGCTATGTCGATTCGGAGAGCCTGAGAAGGTTCCTCAAAGAATATTATTGGAAAGAATTTTCAAGCGGAGGCAAAAAGGCATGAAGTTTTTCTCCCGGTTCGGAAAGCTCTTCACCCGCAACGTGCCGCTCAAACTCATCGCACTCGTTCTCGCCGTTGCATCCGTCATCATCATTAACGCCGTATGAAAAATTGCCTCAGGATCCCGCGCGTCCTGCTCCCGCGGGACGGCCACGAAAAGTGGGCAGTCATCGCCTGCGATCAGTTCACTTCAGATCGGGAATATTGGCAGCGCGTAGAGCGGTGCGTCGGAGACGCGCCCTCTGCGCTCAACTTTATTTTGCCGGAGGTCTACCTCGGCGAGGATGACGAGGCGCGCATCGCCGCCATCCGCGAGAACATGTACGCCGCGCTCGAAGGGGAGGACCTCGTCAAGTACAACCGCGGGCTCGTCTTCACCGAGCGCACCACGCGCGAGGGCGTGCGCCGCGGCATCATCGCCGCACTCGATTTAGAGGCATATTCCT
>CALVLO010000069.1 GCA_944338265.1 uncultured Clostridia bacterium | reverse complement strand
AAGTCTGCGAAGGGCGCAAGCCCCCGAACGGGTGCAATTCCCGTACCGACGGTCATAGTCCGGATGAGAAAGGAAACAACGGCATTTTTGCGCGCCCCTAAATAGGGGCGCGTTTTTGCTTGCGGAAACGGCAAAGAATACTCGAAATATCCTTTAAGAGGTTCTTTGTATGGCAACAGCGGCAAAACGGTACTTTTCCTCCACGCGCATCGCGGTCTTGGCGCTCTTTTCGGCGCTGGCGGCGGTGCTGTACATCTTCAACTTCGCGCTCCCGTTCGCGTTCCCGGGGTTTTTGGAGTTCAAATTTTCCGATGTCCCCGTGCTCATCGGCACGTTCGCGCTCGGCCCGCTCTCGGGGTGCATCATCACGGTGATGATGGTGCTCATCAAGCTCGTCTGCGTCTCCACAAGCACCATGTTCGTCGGCGATTTTGCTGATATCGTCATCGGAATCGCCTTCTGCCTGCCCGCGGGGCTCATCTACAAAAAACACCGCACCTTCAAGGGCGCGGCGGCGGGCATGGCGGTGGGCTCGGCAGTCTCCGTTGCCGTCGCCATCCTCTTCAATTGGCTGGTACTCGTGCCCTTTTATCTGGAATGGATGTTCGGCGGGGAATGGGAGCCCCTTCTTACCATGATGACGCCGCTCTTCCCCTCCTGCACAAAGGAGAACTTTTATACCTTCTATCTCTGGGTCTCGGTGCTGCCCTTCAACGCGCTGCGCTGCCTGGTGGCGTCGCTGATCACCGTGCTCGCCTATAAGCACGTCTCGCGGGCGATCAACCGCGTGAACGCGCGCCTTACGCCCAAGCGGGCGGAGAGCGCCCGTACAGACGGGCTCAAACGGGCGATGGCGATCGTCGGCGTCTGCCTCGCCGCGCTCGTGCTGGCATTTTTTGCGGTGCTCAGGTACCTTCTCGCGGCTTGATGGTGCGAAATCCTTGCGAAATGCCGCCGTATGCTGTATAATGTTGGCGATATGGCGGTATTTCTCTCTCATTCGCCCGCGGAAACGCGCGCTTGGGCGCAAAACTATGCAAAGTCGCTCTCCGCAGGGGACGTGGTGCTCCTCGAAGGGGAGATGGGCGCGGGCAAGACGGTGCTCGCGCAGGGCATTGCGCGCGGGCTGGGCGTCACGGAGGATGTGTTAAGCCCCACCTACGCCTATGTGAACAGCTATGCACCTCTCTTCCACTTCGATTGCTACCGCATCGAGAGCGAGCGTCAGGCGGAGGAGCTCGGCTTTGCCGATTACTTCGAGGCGGGCAAGATCTGCCTCGTGGAATGGAGCGAGAACATCCGCGGGCTCTTGCCCGAGCATTGCAAGCGGGTCGCGATCAGAAAGGTCGGCGATCACGCGCGGGAGATCGTAACGTGAAATTTCTTGCCGTCGATACGAGCGGAAGACAACTGAATACCGCCGTGTTCGACGGGGCGCGGGAGCACGTCTTCTCCCGCAAGGATTGCGCGATGCAGCATTCCGTCCTCCTGATGGGGGGGATCGCAGAGGCGCTGCATGCGGCGGCGCTTTCCCCTGCGGACTGCGATTTTTTTGCCTGCGTTGCGGGCCCCGGTTCGTTTACGGGCATCCGCATCGGCATCGCCACCGTCAAGGGGCTGTGCCTCGCGCTCGGAAAACCCGCGCTCGCCGTCACCTCCTTCGATTGCCTTGCATACGCTGATAAGAGCGGAAAAAAGCTCTGCCTCGTCGATGCGGGGCACGGGAATTACTATGCCTGCGGCTACGAGGGCACGCGCGTGTGCCTTGCGCCCGCTTTCATGAGCCGCGCGCAAGCGGATGCGCTGATCGCGGAGGGCTATACGCCCGTCGCCGCGGAGCCCCTGTTCGCGGGGGTGCAAGCGGCAGATCCTGCCGCAGGGCTCATGGCTGCCTGCCGCGCCAGGGCGGGGGAGGCAGCGGGCGCACATGCCTTGGAGGCGGTGTATCTGCGCAAGTCTTCCGCGGAGGAGCGGGCATGAACGGCAGGGCATGGACGTATGCAGACCTGAGCGCCATCGCCGCGCTCGAGGCGGAGTGCTTTTCCGACCCGTGGAATTTGCGCATGCTTGCGGAATCCTTCCTCTCCGGGCATTTCTTCGGCTCTCTTCTCGAAGAGGACGGCGCGGTCATCGCATACGGCGGGATGAGCGTCGTCGAAGGCGAGGCGGAAGTGCAGCTCATCGCCACGGCGGAGATGTACCGCCGCTGCGGGCGGGGCGGCATGATCTTGCAAGATCTTACAGAGGAGGCAAAGAGGCGGGGGGCGAAGCGCATCTTTTTGGAGGTGCGCGTCTCCAATGCGCCCGCAATGATGCTCTACCTCAAACACGGCTTCCGCGGGCTGTATGCCCGTTCGCGCTACTATTCGGACGGCGAAGATGCGCTCGTCATGGTCAAGGAGTTGAATTGATCGCATATTTGCAGCGGGGAGCGGGGAAGGACGTCGTGCTGCTGCACGGCTACCTCGCCTCCAAAGAGAGCTTTTACCCGCAGTTCGAGTACTTTTCCCGCTATTTCCGCGTGACGGCGCTCGATTTCCCGGGCTTCGGCGAAGCAGAGCCGCTGCCCGCGGCTTGGTCGGTTGCAGACTATGCCGATTGGACGCAGACGGCGCTCTCTTCGCTCGGCATCAGCTTTCCGCACGTCATCGCCCATTCCTTCGGCGGGCGGGTGGCGATCAAGCTGCTCGCGCGCGGCGCGTTCGACCGCGCCGTGCTCGCGGGGTGTGCGGGCATCGTGCCGCGGCGCACGCTCTCCTACCGCGTCCGCGTAAAGGCGTACCGCGCCGTAAAAAAGGTTGCCCCGCGCTTTGCGGAGCGCCGCTTCGGCAGCGCCGAGTACCGCACGCTCTCTCCGCTTATGAAGGAGAGCTATAAAAAGATCGTCAACGAAGATCTGCGCGAGGAGGCGCGCCGCATTGCCCGCCCCGTGCTGTTGATCAACGGCACGGAAGATCGGGCGACGCCGCCCTCTTTTGCCAAGATCTATCTTTCCTGCATCCCCCAAAGCAAATTCTTTTGCATGGAGGGCTGCGGTCACTTTGCACACCTTGAAGACCCGCTCGCATTCAACGCGGCGGCGGAGGAGTTTTTGCGATGAGTATTTCTACCGTTCTTGCGAACGTATTCGGCGGGATGTTCGCGGGCTATGCCGTGGGGCTGTGCTCGCTGCGCCTTATCGCCATCTTTCAGCAGCAGGGGTATGCGGGGAGCGTCTTTTTCCGCTGGTACTACCGCCGCCAAAATACCGAGCGCAAAAAGGCTTCGCTGCTCGCGCTCTCGCTCGCGCTGCTTACGGCGCTCTTTTGCGTTTGCTTTTCCTTTCTCGGCGAAAAGTGGGCGAACCTCATCTCCATTTTGCCCTTTGCGGGCGTCTGCATTCTGTACTGCACCGCCGAGCACAGGCGGGGCATCAAGGTGCCGCTCCGCGCCACGCGGCGGGCAACGCGGCTCGTCGGCTGCCACTTTGCGCTGCTGATGGTGCTTGCGGTGGGGCTCGCCTTCGGGTTTACGGCGCTCTCCATGTGGGCGGATGTGCGCTGGGTGTACCTCTTGCGGTATGTGCCGCTCGCGGTCCTGCCCTTCTTCTTCCCGCTCGTGCTCGTGCTTGCCAACCTCATCATGCAGGTGTACGAAGTGCCCCGCGTGCGCGGGCTCATCCGCCATGCCGAAGAGGCGCTTGCGGCAAGCCCCGCCGTGAAGGTGGGCATCACAGGGAGCTTCGGCAAGACGTCCGTCAAACACTTTGCCGCAGCCATCCTCGCGCATAAGTATCAAGTCGTCGCAACGCCCGCCTCCTACAACACGCCCTTGGGCATCGCCCGCACCGTCAACGAGCTGGGCACGGAGGGGGATATCTTCCTTGCGGAGATGGGCGCGCGCCATACGGGCGATATTGCCGAACTTTGCGCCATCGTGCGCCCCGCCGTCGGCGTGGTGACGGGCGTCTGCGCGCAGCATGTAAAGACGTTCGGCTCCCTCGAGGCGATCAGGGCGGAAAAGGGCGTGCTCGCCTCCTATGTGAAAACCTGCATTCTCGGGCGCTCCGTCGCGGACATGGATGGGGGCAATGCGCTCGTGATGGGGCGCGACTTCGATGCGGAGGACGTGCAGCTCTCTCTCGAAGGCACCCGCTTCACCCTCCGCTTGCGCGAGGAGCGCATCCCCGTAGAAGTGCCCGTTCTGGGCAGGCACGCCGCGGAGGATATTGCGCTCGCCGCCGCGCTCTGCAGCGCGCTCGGCATGACGGCGGAGGAGATCGCCGCGGGCATTCGCGCCATCAAGCCCGTCGCGCACCGCCTCGAACGCAAAGATGCGGGCGGCGTCGTCATTTTGGATGATGGCTACAACTGCAACGAAGAGGGCGCAAAGAACGCCGTCGAAGTGCTCCGCCTGAGCGCGGGGAAGAAGTTCGCCGTCACGCCCGGGATCGTGGAACTCGGGCAGCTCGAGGAGGAGGTGAACGCCGCGCTCGGCGCCTCCCTCGTCGGGCTCGACCGCGTCATCCTCGTCGGCGAAACGCTCGTTTTAAGCGTGCGCAGCGGCTATCTCGCTGCGGGCGGCGCGGAGGAAAAGCTCACTGTCGTGCCCTCGCTCTCCCGCGCGCAGGCGCTGCTTGCGGAGGAGCTCTCCGCGGGCGACTGCGTGCTCTTTCTCAACGATCTGCCCGATATGTACGAAAAATAACGGCGCTTGCCGACGAAGCACCCCCGAAGATGTCCTTCGGGGGTGCTTTTGCATGAAAAAATTTTTGGGGAGGAAGGTATGCCGAACGTTGCCGTCTTTTTCGGGGGAAATTCTTCGGAGAGCGAAATCTCCGTCATCACGGGGATGCTCGCCGTCAATTTGCTGCGCGGGAGCAGGTACGCCGTCGTGCCCGTCTATCTGCCGCCCGAGGGCGGCATGGCGACGGGGAAGTTCCGGGGGGTGGAAGATTTTTCTTCCCGCGCCAAGGTACGCCAAATCGCCGTCACGCTCGAAGGGCGTTCGCTCGTTGCCTGCGGGCGGCGGCGGAAGAAGCTGTGCGCCGTCGACGTGGCGCTCAACTGCTGCCACGGCGGCATGGGGGAGGATGGCACGCTCGCGGCGCTGCTTGCGTGGAACGGCGTGCCCTCCGCCTCGCCCTCCGTCGCGCCCTCCGCGCTGTTTATGGATAAATCGCTCACCAAGCTCGTCGCCGCGGGGCTGCACATTCCTACGGCGCCCTCATACACGCTGCGCGAGGCGGCGTGGAGGGCGGGGGAGGATGCCGCCGCCATGGCTTTGGCGCTGGGCTATCCCGTCATTGTCAAGCCTGCGCGGCTTGGTTCGAGCATCGGCGTGCGCGTCGTGCGAAGCGAATCGGAGCTTGCGGGGGCGATCGAAGCTGCCTTTGCGCTGGACGATACGCTGCTTCTCGAAGGGTATTTTGCGGGCAAGCGGGATGTCAACTGCGCCGCCTGCCGCCGCGGCGGCGAGATCGTCGTCTCCCCCTGCGAGGAGGTGTTTTCGGGCGGGGATGTGCTCAGCTACCGCGAAAAGTACGCCGAGGGGAAGGGGAGCAAGTTCCCCGCCGACCTTCCGGAGGCGCTCGCCGCGCGCATCCGCGGCTACACCCGCACACTCTACGAGGCGTTCGGCATGCGCGGCGTCGTGCGGGCGGACTTCCTCGTCGTCGGGGATGCGGCGTACTTCAACGAGCTCAACATGGTGCCCGGCTCGCTTGCGGGCTACCTCTTCGGCAGCTCGCTTGCCGAGGTCAAAGCCTTCTATCTCTCCCTTTTGGATGAGGCGCTTGCAAATCCCCCCGCAAAAAAGCGCGTCATCCGCACAGGGATCCTCGAAGGGCAGCTTTTTTCGGGCGCAAAGAGTTGCAAACGGCGCGGAAGTTTTGTATAATAAGAGAAAAAACCGCGAGGCAGCAGTATGGCAAAAATTCAGATGAAGACGCCCATCGTCGAGATGGACGGCGACGAGATGACCCGCATCCTGTGGAAGGATATCAAGGAGATCCTGCTCCTTCCCTATATCGACCTCAAAACGGAGTACTACGATCTGGGGCTTCCCAACCGCGATGCAACGGGGGATGCCGTCACCGTGGAGAGCGCGCTTGCGACCAAAAAGTACGGCGTAGCCGTCAAGTGCGCCACCATCACCCCCAACGTGCAGCGCATGAGCGAGTACCATCTCCATGAAATGTGGAAGAGTCCCAACGGCACCATCCGCCGCATCTTGGATGGCACCGTGTTCCGTGCGCCCATCCTCGCGGAGGGCATTCGCTCCTATGTGCCGACGTGGAAAAAGCCCATCGTCCTCGCCCGCCATGCCTATGGCGATGTGTACGCCGCCGTGGATGAAATTGCGCCCGCGGGCAGCAAGGCGTATCTCGTCCTCGAAGACGAGAAGGGGAAGGAGGTCTCCCGCCGCCTCGTGCACGATTTTCAGGATGGCGCGGGCGTCGTGCAGGGCATGCACAATTGCGAGGGCTCCATCCGCTCCTTTGCGCATGCCTGCTTCCGCTATGCGCTCGAGGCGCGCATCCCCATGATCTTCGCCACCAAAGATACCATCTCCAAAGTGTACGACGGCGAGTTCAAGCGCATCTTCGCCGAAGTGTACGCCGAATACGAGGCGCAGTTCGAGCGCGCGGGCATCTGGTATCTGTATACCCTCATCGACGATGCCGTTGCGCGCGTCGTCCGTTCGGAGGGCGGGCTTCTGTGGGCGTGCAAGAATTACGATGGCGACGTCATGAGCGATATGGTCGCCACCGCCTACGGCTCTTTGGGGATGATGACCTCCGTCTTGGTCTCGCCGGACGGTAAATACGAATACGAGGCGGCGCACGGCACCGTCACCCGCCACTACTACAAGCATCTGAAGGGGGAGGAGACCTCCACCAACTCCGTCGCCACCATCTTTGCATGGACGGGCGCGCTCAAAAAACGGGGCGAGATGGACGGCACGCCCGCACTTTCCGCCTTTGCAGAACAGCTTGAACGGGCGACCATCCGCACCATCAAGGAAGGGGAGATGACGGGCGATCTCATCCCGCTCTTCCACCGCGAGGGCGTCACGCCCAAAAAGCGCAGCTCCAAAGAATTTTTGCTCGCCATTCAGAGCAGGCTGTAAAAAACGCGCCTCCGCATTGCGGGGGCGCGCGCTTTCTTTATTTTAGTCTTTGCGGAGCAGGGAGATGAACACGAAGGCGAAGCGCAGAAAGTAGACGAGGGAGACGAGCAGCGCCGCCACATAGGTGAGTGCCGCCGCGGAGAGCACTTTGCCTGCCGCGGGCACCTCGTCGGGCGCGAGCACGCCGTCCTCCACAAGCATCTTTTTGGCGCGGCGGGAGGCGTTGAACTCCACGGGCAGCGTCACGAGCATAAAGAGGGTGGAGAGCCCGAAGAGGGCGATCCCCGCATAGACGATCCACCGCCCGTAGGGCGCGGGCGCGCTCACCCACAAAAGATCCATCAAGAGCCCTACAAGGATCACGGGCAGCGCCAGGCGGGAGCCGATATTCGTAACGGGGACCAAGACGTTGCGGATCTTATAGGGCACATAGCCCGATTTTTTCTGCATCACATGCCCCACCTCGTGCGCCGCCACCGCAACGGCGGCAACCGACGTGCTCCCGTAAGAGCTCATCGAGAGGTTCACCTGCCGCTTGGCGGGGTGATAGTGGTCTGTCAGCCGCCCGTCGATGCGGCAGACGGCAATATCGTTGACGCCGCGGTTTCGCATCAGGCGGGTCGCCGCATCATAGCCCGTCATGCACGAGCGGGTGGGCACGCGGTCATACTTTGCATAGGTCGAACTGACGCGCGCGCTCGCCCATGCCGAGAGCGCAAGGCACGGGAGCAGGATGAGGAGAAAGAGGAGATAGGAATACATAGTTACCTCGTTTCGCTCGGCGCGCACGCCGCGCCGCTTCTGTTACTATTATACCGCAAAACAAATATTTTGTAACGCCGCGGCGGAAAATTTCACAAAAATCACGCTGCGGGGCGGCGTTCGGGCGCGCATCGCTGCAAAAACGTTGCCTTTTCCTGCAAAAATTGGTATACTTTTTGCATGGATAACAAGGTTTTTACCGATAAGGTCAAGATCGCCGTCGAGGCGGGCGACGGCGGCGACGGCATGAACTCCTTTAAGGCGTTCA
>CALVLO010000068.1 GCA_944338265.1 uncultured Clostridia bacterium | reverse complement strand
AGATCTCTCGCAAAGGGCTTGTTCTCCCAGCCGAGGTTTCCGCCCGTGACGACCACGCCGTGCTCGCCGTCGATGACGCCCGGGCAGCCGATGCCCACCGATTGCGGCGCACCCATGTCCGCGGTCATCCCGCCGACGGCTTCCGCGATCGCCGAAACCGTCTCCGCATACCCGCATCCCGCGGGCGTGGGGATCTTATCCTTTTTGAGGATGTTCCCCTGCTCGTCCACGGCGCCGAACTTTACGAACGTACCGCCGAGATCGATTCCCACCATATACTTTTTCATAACCACCTCACGCGCGGCGGCAAACACAGCCGTGTCCGCGCAAAAATTCTATCGAGAGCCCGACCCAATGCCCGACATGCGCCATAAAGGGCGGCATGTCGTCGTTCGTCTCCTCCGTACACATCGATACGCCGTGCCAACCGTGCTCGAAGATATGCAGCTCCGCCGAAGCCCCCGCGCGGTGCAGCGCCGTGAACAGCCTCAGCGAATTTTCCGCGGGAACACAGTCGTCCTCCGCCGCCGTCCAGATAAAGCAGGGCGCCGCATCGGGGCGGGCGCGCTGTTCCAGCGAATATTGCGCAGGGGGAACGGCGTCGCCGCAGAAATTGGTAAACGAACCGCCGTGCCACACCCTTTCATCCGCACTCACGACGGGGTAGGCGAGCACCGCACAGTCGGGGCGGATGCACGCGCAGTCCTCGCCGAATGCCGCCTTGAGGGCGGGGTCGTCCCACAGCAGCGCGAGGCAGCCGCAGAGGTGCCCGCCCGCCGAAAACCCGATGGCGGCGATCTTTTCGATGGCGAGCTCCTCCGCATGCCTGCGCAGATACAGCATCGCCATGCCCGCCTCCAACAGCTGCGCGGGATAGTGCACGGGCGCAACGTCATAATCGAGCACGAAGGCGTCGAACCCCGCATGGAAGTACTCCATCGCAACGGGCTCAGCCTCCCGCGGGGAGACGAAAGCATAGCCGCCGCCCGCGATCACGAGCATCGCAGGGCGGACGCGGGGCGCAAGCCCGCCCGTCTGTTCGTGGCGGTATGTCTTCAAATATCCCGCTTTGGCGCCCTTTCTGGGCAGCTTTGCCCAAGCGTACAGATCGATGGTCTCACACAGCATGCCCGTTACGCCTCGTACCCGTTCGGATTGTTTTTCTGCCAATTCCACTGATCGCGGCACATTTCCTCGATGCCGTACTCCGCCTTCCAGCCCAGCTCCTTCTCCGCCTTGGAGGGGTCTGCATAGCAGGCGGCAATGTCGCCCGCGCGGCGGGGGCAGATCTCGTAGGGAAGCTGCTTGCCGCACGCCTTTTCAAAGGCATGGATCATATCGAGCACGCTGTACCCGACGCCCGTGCCGAGGTTGTAGATGTGCACGCCCGCCTTCTGCAATTTTTCGAGCGCGGCGATGTGCCCGCGCGCAAGGTCGACGACGTGGATATAGTCGCGCACGCCCGTGCCGTCCTTGGTTGGATAGTCGTTGCCGAAGACGTTGATCTTTTTCAGCTTGCCGCTCGCCACCTGCGCCACATAGGGCATCAGGTTGTTGGGGATGCCCTTGGGGTCCTCGCCGATGCGCCCGCTCCTGTGCGCGCCCACGGGGTTGAAATAGCGCAGCAGGATGACGTTCCACGCCTTATCTGCAATATACAGATCGGTGAGGATGTGTTCAAGGTAGTACTTGCTCGTGCCGTAGGGGTTGGTGGTGCCGCCCGTCTTGCTCTCTTCTGTGAGCGGAAGCGCCTCGGGCGTGCCGTACACCGTTGCCGAGGAGGAGAAGACGATCTTCTTCACATTGTGCGCGCGCATGACTTCCAGCAAGACGATGGTGCCGTAAATGTTGTTTTCGTAGTATTCGAGCGGCTTTTGCACGCTCTCGCCCACCGCCTTGAGCCCCGCAAAGTGGATCACGGCGTCAAACTTGTTTTCCGAGAAGATGCGCTCGAGCGCGGCGCGGTCGCGGATATCCGCACGGTAAAACTTGACGGGCTTCCCCGTGAGCGCCTCCACGCGGCGCAGCGACTCCTCGTTCGCGTTGCAGAGATTGTCGACGACGACGACGCCGTACCCCCGTTCCAGCAATTCGACGAGCGTATGGCTGCCGATGAACCCCGCTCCGCCCGTAACCAAAATGTTCTGCATATCTGCTCCTTTATGCTTTTTTGACGGTCACGCCGTCTTGAATGCTTGTATCGTAGAAGGATGCGTCGTAGCCGACCGCGGCGCGGTACTTCGCCCCGACCGCAGCCTTGAACGCCTCCGTCTTGCCCTTCTCCACAAGGCTGATGGTGCATCCGCCGAAGCCCGCGCCGATCATGCGCGAGGCGATGCAGCCCTCCGTCTCCCGCGCGGCGTAAGCGAGCGCGTCGGGCTCCTTGCCCGTCACTTCATAGAGCTTGGAGAGACTGTCGTGCGAGGCATTGATGAGCTTTGCAAGCGTTTGGATATCCCCCGCCTTGAGCGCCTCCGCCGCCTCCTTCACCCGCGCGCACTCATACACGACGTGCGCGGCGCGGTCTGCGATCTTGCCGTGCAGAACGTGCTTTGCCTCCTCAAACGCCTGCGGCGTGAGGTCGGCAAGGCAGGAGATGGCAGGGTGCACGCTTTTCAACAGCTTGAGCGCCTCCTCCACCTCGCCGCGGCGCTCGTTGTACTTGCTCGTCACAAGCGCGTGCGGCTTGTTGCAGTTGGCAACGATGAGCTCGTAGTTGCCGAGCTCGAAGGGGATATACTCGTAGGCAAGCGTCTTGCAGTCCAGAAGGATCGCCCTGTCCTTTTTGCCCATTGCCGAGGCAAACTGATCCATAATGCCGCAGTTCACCCCGCAGTACTCATTTTCCGCCTTTTGGGAGAGGATCGCCATCTCTTTGAGCTCGTAGGCGTTCCCCGCCATCTCGTTGAGGACGACCGCCGTGGCGACCTCGATGGCTGCGGAGGAGGAGAGCCCGCTCCCGAAGGGCACCGAGCAGGAATACAGCAGATCGCACCCGACGAGCGGATACCCCGCCTGTTGCAGCACGGAGATGACGCCCGCCTGATATTTGCCCCAATGCAGCCCTTTATAATCGCCGATGCGGGTAAGATCGAGCCGCGCGGTCTCATCAAGGTCGTCTGCATAGACGTTGACGAAGTTGGTGCCGTTGCGCCTTGCGAGCACGCGGCAGCAGAGATTGAGCGAGGCAGGCATCACCTTGCCCCCGCAGTAGTCAACGTGTTCGCCGATGAGGTTGATGCGCCCCGCCGCGCTCGCCTCGAGCGTGTGCGCCGCGCCGAATACCTTTTGGAAGAGTGCAGCTTGTTCCACGTTATACCTCCTTCAAACCGAGCGCCTCCATAAAAGACGCAAAGCCCTTCTGTCCCGTTTCGTCCTGTTTGAACACCGCCGTGTTATCGAGAATGGCGGCACAGGTGCGGTCGACGTACAGGCGCACGCGCGCCTCCGCCTCCGCCATGTCCGCAGCCTTCCCCTCCGCAAGCAGGGCGGCGATCATGTGCCTGTGCGCGTGCAGATCGTTTGCCCCATCCTCGAGCGCAGCCGCGTCGTATGCCGCTTCCCCGCACAAAATGGCGGCGATCTCCCTGAGCTGGCGCTTCAATCTGGGCGGGAGGATAAACAGCCCCATCGCCTCGATGAGCCCGATGCCCTCGCTCTTGATGTTGAGGTGCTCGGGATGCACATGGAAGATGCCTTCGGGGAATTGTTTGTCCGTGCGGTTGTTGCGGAGGATCACGGTAAAGCTGTATGTATCCCCGATCTTGCGGCAGATGGGCGAGCAGGCATTGTGCGGCGTCTCCCCCGTGTGGCTGAGGATGTTGCAGGCGGGGCAATCGAAGGTTTTCCACGCCTCGATCACCTTCCCCGCAAACGCCTCCACGTCCGCGCGCGACTTGCCCTCAAAGCGCAGCGCCGAGTTGTACCAATCAAGGATGCCGATCGAAAGGCGGGGAAACTGCGCGCTCTTATACTGCTTTTTCACCTTCGCCCTGTGCATGGGCATAAGGTGCTTTCCCCCTTGGAAGTGCTCATGATTGAGGATGGACCCGCCCACGATGGGCAAGGAGGCATTGCTCCCGATAAAGTAATTTGGGAGCAGGTCCACAAAGTCGAGCAGCTTTGCGGGCGTCCTGCCGTCCACGCGCATGGGCACATGCTGCTCGTTGATCGCAATGCAGTGCTCCTCGTAATAGGCGTAGGGCGAATATTGCAAAAACCACTTCTCCCCGCCCAGCGTCAGCTTGATCGTGCGCAAATTCCTGCGCGGGGGATGGGTCGCCGTGCCCTCGAACCCCTCGTTCTCCTTGCAGAGCGCGCAGGCGGGGTACTTGTTGCCCTTGGGCGCGGAGAGGAGCTTGGCAATATCCTTGTTGCTCTTTTCGGGCTTGGAGAGGTTGACGGTGATCTCAAGCCCGCTCTTGCCGTCGTCATATGTCCACTTCAAGTTGCGGGCGATCGCCGTCTTCTGCACATATCCGCTCTTCACGGAGATGCCGTACAGATAGTCGCACGCCTCCTGTGCGCCGCGCGCGGCATACACCTCACGGAAGGCACGGTTGACCTCGGAGGGCATGGGCATGAGCAGCCCGAAGAGGTCGGCGGCAAACCGCTCCTCCTCCCCTTCGCGGATGATCCCCTCTTTCAGGGCATACGCACACGCCTCCGCCGCGAGCGCATCGGGCACGTCTGCTTGCGCCGCCTCCGAGACGTCGGGCGCGTCCTCGCAGGGCGCGTCCGCCCGGAAGAGGGCGAGCAGCACGTTGCGCATGTACACCGCATCCTCTTCCTTCAAAAAGAGGTGCGCTTTCGCATAGGCGATGAGCTTTTCGATGAGTTGTCCTACCATAGTTTCCTCCGTTCTGCAAATCGGGCGGTGTCCTCCGCCATATACCGATAACGGCAAAAAGACGACGTTTCCATCGCCGTTTTGCCGTTATATGGGGGGAAGGATGAACATAGAAAGCTCCCGGCAAAAGGCGGGCGATGGACGCCGTTGCGCCCTCCGTCGGTTGCAGCTCCATTATACCCCCCTTCCGCGCGTTTTGCAAGCAACCTGTTGCCCGATTATAGACATTTATTGACATAATCCGCTTGACATTTGAACTATTTCATACTATGATAAAAGAAAGGAGAGAGCTATGCTTGCAAAGAGAGAGATTTGGCGCTACCCCAAAGAGACGGGCATCTGGGTGGGCAAATACCGCAATTCGCACAACCTGCTGCATTGGCACTTCGAGTGCGAGTTTGCGTATGTGGAGAAGGGCTGCATCGAGATCTTCTGCGAAAAGAAGCGGCACATCCTCCGCGCGGGGGAGGCGCTCTTTGCAGACAGCGGGCAGATGCACTATCAGCGCGCCCTCGAGCCGGATACCGTGCTCATCGTGTTCGTGTTCGATGGCGCCTGCGTCCCCTTTTTACAGGAATACCGGCTCGCCGCCCCCAAACTTGGCGGGCACTATCCCGTTCCCACGCTCTACAAAAAACTCCGCGAAACGCTGCTTTCCCGCCTGCCTTTTTACGGGGAGGAGGCGCGCTGCGCCCTTTGCGGGATGATGGTTGAGATCTTCCGCCGCGAACCCTATGTGCGGCGCATCAAGATGGGCAGCACGGAAGAGACCTTCAAACGGCTGCTCGAAGCGATCCGCGAGGACTTCGCCTCATACACCTTTGCAGACGCCGTGCGCTTTATGGGCATGAGCGAAGCGTACTTTTCCCGCTACTTCAAGGCGGTAACGGGAACGACCTTCTCGCAGTACCTCAACCATGTGCGCACAGACAGCGCCATCCGCATGCTGCAAACGGACAAGACGCTCACGGTCACGGAGGTCGCCGACCGCTGCGGGTTCGGGACCATCCGCAACTTCAACCGCATCTTCAAGGAACTCACGGGCACGGCGCCCTCCCGCCTGCCGCAGGATTACACCCTCGGCGAGCGCTTCCCCCTGCCGAGCGACGAGGCGTTCGACCCGACGCTCTACGACTGTGAACTCCTCGAAAGCAGCGCCGCACCATAAACGCCGCAGCAAGAAGCACGGGCACGGCGCCCTCCCGCCTGCCGCAGGACTACACCCTCGGCGAGCGCTTCCCCCTGCCGAGCGACGAGGCGTTCGACCCGACGCTCTATGACTGCGAGCTCCTCGAAAGCAGCGCCGCGCCGTAAACGCCGCAAAAAGAAGCAAAAATGCCCGTCTTGGCGGGCGTTTTTTTATTTATTTAAGGGAATGGGACGCTTCTCGCCGACGAAGATGACGCCGAGCGTACCGGGGCCGCAGTGCGCGCCGATAACGGGGCCGACGATCTGCCGCACAATGTGCGCATTGGGGCGCTTTTCCAGCACCATGTCGCGGAGCTTATCGCCCTCCTCGGGGCAGTCGGCATCGAGGATGTACACGCTGTACTTCTCCTCATCCGTGAGCCCGTCAATGATCTTATCGGCGAGCGCGCGCATCGCCTTCTTCCTGCCCATGATCTTTTCAAAGACGCTCAGCCCGCCGTCCGCGCCCATCGTGAGCACGGGCTTCAATTGCAGGGCGGAACCCGCAAACGCCGCGAGCGCCGAGCATCTGCCGCCGCGCTTCAAGTGCATGAGATCGTCCACAATGAAGTAGACGCAGACGCGGTTTGTAAAATCCTTCAAAAAGGCGAGGATCTCCTCGTCCGATGCGCCCTTTTGTTTGAGCTTTGCCGCCTCCTCCATCTGGATGCCCGCGCCGAGCGAGATGCTGTTCGTATCAAACACCGTGCACTTGCGGTCTGGATAGGTCTTTTTAAGCTCCTCGCACGCGAGATCGAGGTATTGGAAGGTGCCGCTGAGCTTGTGTGAAAAGCTCACATACAGCACGTCTTCGCCCCTTTCGAAGTAGGGCGTCAAAATGCGCTTATAGTCCTCGGGGTTGAGCGCCTGCGTGGTCGGGACCTTTTTCCCGCGCACCATGTCGTAAAACTTTCTGAAATCCGTCTTCTCGCCGAGGTCGTAATCATACTCCTGCCCGTCGATAAAATAGGGCATGGAGATATAATCGAGCCCGAGCTCCTTCACGCGGGTATGCCAAAGTTCGCCGTTGGAATCACAGATCAGAACGCTCATATTTCCCTTCCGAAATGTCACAAAACAGATTACGGATATTGTAACATCTGCGGCGCGGGATGTCAACCCCTTCCGCCCAAAATTTTCCCCTTCCGCAGTTAACAACACGCCCCTGCCCGCCCTTGATGGGTGCAAACGATCAAAAGATTTTCCCCCTTCCGCAGTCGACAGCACGCCCATGTCCGCCCTTGATGGGTGCAAACGATCAAAAAATTTTCCCCCGTCCGCAGCTGATAACACGCACTCACCCGCCTTCAATGGATGCAAACAGTCAAAAAAATTTTTTCCCTTCCGCAGCTGACAGCACACCCCCACCCGCCCTCGATGGGTGTAAACAGTCAAAAAATTTTCACCCTTCCTCAGTTGACAGCACGCCCCGTTCCTGCTACAATGGCGGTATGTTACGCAAACTCAAAAAAGAGGACAGAGCGCTCTTTTTACAGCTCTCACAGGAATTTTACGACTCCCCCGCCGTGGCGCATCCCGTGCCATGCGCCTTCCACGAACGCGCCTTCGAAGAGCTCATGCGCTCGGAGGAATACGCCGTGTGCTACCTCCTCACCGATGGCGAAACGCCCGCAGGCTACGCCCTGCTGCAAAAAACGTACTCGCGCGAGGCTGGCGGGATGTGTATCTGGATCGATGAGATCTATCTCCGCCCCGCCTTCCGCGGCAAGGGGCTCGGGAAGGAGTTTTTCGCCTTTGCCGAGACGCTCGGCGCGGCGCGGCTGCGCCTCGAAGCCGAACCGAACAACGCCCGCGCCATCAAACTGTACACCGCACTCGGCTTCCACCCCCTCCCCTATCTCCAAATGATCAAAGATAAAGCATATTAAAAGATCATCCCTCGGCATATCAGAAGATGATCAAAGATAAAACGCATTAAACTGACCCTCCACCGACGCAGTCGGTGGATTTTTATATCCCTCATCCCCGCCTTCGCTCCCAAAGGAAAACCACACCCCTATCCTTGCCTCACTCTATGAGGATGAATTGTCAAACTAAGTGCAACAGCTTGTGAGATTTTCTTGGAACAAATCTTGCGGTGTTCGGAAATGCAAGAC
>CALVLO010000067.1 GCA_944338265.1 uncultured Clostridia bacterium | reverse complement strand
CCTGCTTGGAAATATCGTAGATCTGCTTTTCGGCATACGAGACGGCTTCGCGCGCCTCCGTCCCCTCCGTGCTCACCTCGATGATGCCCTTTGCGGCGCGGATGAGCGCGCGGCGGACGGCGTCGCGGCGGATGATCTCGAAATACTGCTTATAGTTGGCGGCGGAGGGCGTTGCTTCCGCGAGCTCTGTGATGCGGACGAGCCCGCCCGCCTTTTCGAGCTGCCCTTCCCGTTCGAGCGCATCGGTGAGCGTGACGATATCCACGGGCTTGCGCGCCCCGTATACCTGCTTCATCGCGCCGAGCACGAGGCGGTTGGATTCCTGATAGAAATCCTCCTCGCGCAGCATTTCCAAGAGCTCGGACTGCACGTCCCCATCGATGAGGATGCAGCCGAGGATGGCGGCTTCCGCCTCTAAATTGTGCGGCATCTGATTGTTTGCCATGCCCTGTTTCCCTTCTTTTGTCCGAATTGCCCGCGGCATCAGCCGATGGCTTCAAATTGGTTGAGCGCATCCTCAAACTGCTTCATGGCGCTTGCAAAGGTCTCCTGCTTGGTAAGATCTGCCCCCGCGCCCTTCAACAGCGAAACGGGATCGGTGGAACAGCCGCCTTTGAGGAAGTTGAAGTAGCGCTCGACGGCGGGCTGCCCTTCGGTGAGGATGTGCTCTGCAATGGAGAGCGCCGCCGTGATGCCCGTCGCGTACTTGTACACATAGAAGGAGCGGTAAAAGTGCGGGATGCGCGCCCATTCGATGGCGATCTCCTTATCGTGCGTGACGGCATCGCCGTAATACTTTTTGTTGAGCGCATAGTAGAGCGCGGAGAGATTATCTTTATTGAGCGGTTCGCCGCGTTCTGCCATCGCGTGTGCCTCCGCCTCGAAGCAGGCAAACTGCGTCTGGCGGAAGAGCGTCGTACGGATCATATCCATAAAGTAGTTGAGCAGATACTTTTTCAGCCGCTTATCCTTGGTGGTGCGCAGAAGGTACTTTAAGAGCAGCACTTCGTTGACGGTGCTCGCCACCTCGGCGACGAAGATCTTATACTCCGACTTGGCATACGGCTGATTGGCGTTGGAAAAATAGGAATGCAGCGCGTGCCCCATCTCGTGAGCGATGGTGAACACGTTGTTCGTAGTGGGCTGATAGTTCAAAAGCACATACGGATGGTTGCCGTACACGCCGATGGAATAGGCACCGCCGCGCTTGCCCTCCGTCTCGCAGACGTCGATCCAGCGCTCGTCGCGTCCCTTTTTGAGGAGTGCGGCATACGTCTCTCCGAGGGGCTCAAGCCCGCCGAGGACGAGTTCGAACGCCTCTTCGAAGGTGAGGCGGAGCTCCGCATCTTCCACGAGCGGCGTGTGCAGATCGTACATGTGCATCGTCTGCAGCCCGAGCGCCTTTTTGCGCACCTGCATATAGCGGTGCATGACGGGCGTTGCCGCATCCACCGCGGAGACGAGGTTCTCGTACACCTCGCGCGAGACGTCCTCCTCGAAGAGCGCCGCCTCCAAACAGCTGGAATAGCCGCGCACGTTCTTATAGAAGATATCCCGCTTGACGTTGCCGAAATAGGTCGTTGCGAGCGTGTTGATGATCTTTTCGTAGGCGGCATAGTACTTTTTGAATGCCTTGGCGCGGGCGGCGCGGTCCGTACCGCACATGATGACGGAATACAGCCCGTGCGAGAGCTTGACCCGCTTGCCCTGGTAGAACATGTAGGGCAGGTTGAGCTCGGCATCGTCGAGCATATCGAACACGTCGCCCGCCACGCTCAGCGGCTCTGCCGTCTGCGCGAGGATGTTCTCCTCCTTGGCGGAGAGCACATGCTTTTTGCGCGCGATGAGACGGCGGAGCGAATAGTCGTAATCTTTGAGCCGCTTGTCCGCGGCGATGGCGGAAAGCGTCTCCTCGGGCAGCGACGTGAGTTCGGAGATGGCGAAGGAGGTCTCTGCACTGTATCGCGTCATGAGGCTCATCACCTTGGCGACGAAAGCGTTATATTTGGTGACGCGCACGTCTTCATCGTTTTTCAAAAACGCATACAGATAGACGCGCATGAGCTTGACCTCGTAGTCGTCCGTGAGCGCAAAATACGCCGCCACATCTTCCGCGTTGTTGAGCTTGCCGCGGTAGGAGGCAAATGCGGGAAGCGTTTCGAGGGCGGCAAACGCCGCCTCCCATGCCTCGTCGCTCTCAAAAATATCTTCCGTCTTCCAACGGTACTGTGTTGCAACTTCGCTGCGTTCCATATTCAAATACCTCTTTTAATTCTTAAAACTGTGGATGGGTGCGGGAATGAGCCCGCCGCGGCGGATAAACCTGCCCGCGTCGCCGCCGTGAACGGGCATGACGGGCGCGCGCCCCAGCAGCCCGCCGAAGCTCACTTCGTCCCCCACCTTTTTATCGGGCGCGGGAATGACGCGCACCGCCGTCGTCTTGTTGTTGACCATACCGATGGCGGCTTCGTCTGCGATGATGGCGGAGATGGTCGAAGCGGGCGTATCGCCCGGGATGGCGATCATATCCAGCCCGACGGAGCAGACGCACGTCATCGCCTCGAGCTTTTCGAGAGTGATCTTGCCCGCCGAAGCCGATTCGATCATGCCGATATCCTCGGAGACGGGGATAAACGCGCCCGAGAGCCCGCCGACGCGGGAGGAAGCCATCACGCCCCCCTTCTTGACCGCATCGTTGAGCATGGCGAGCGCAGCCGTGGTGCCGTGGCAGCCGACGACCTCCAGCCCGAGCTCTTCCAGAATGTGCGCCACGGAATCGCCCCGTGCGGGCGTGGGCGCGAGCGAGAGATCGACGATGCCGAAGCGCGCCCCGAGCCGCTTTGCCGCCTCTTTGGCGACGAGCTGCCCCGCGCGGGTGATCTTGAACGCCGTGCGCTTGATGAGTTCCGCCGCATCGGTGAGGTCGGCATCGGGAATAAATTTTAAGGCGTGCTGCACGACGCCGGGACCGGAGACGCCCACGTTGATGACGGTATCCGCCTCCCCCACGCCGTGAAAAGCGCCTGCCATGAAGGGGTTATCCTCCACCGCATTGCAAAAGATCACGAGCTTGGCGCAGCCCAGCCCGTCGTGATCGGCGGTGCGTGCCGCCGTCTCCAAGACGATCTCGCCCATCTGGCGGACGGCATCCATATTGATGCCCGATTTGCTCGAACCCACGTTGACGGAGGAGCAGAGCCGCCCCGTTGCGGCGAGCACTTCGGGAATGGTTTGAAGGAACGCCTCTTCATAGTCCGCTGTGCCCTTGTGCACGAGGGCGGAGTAGCCCCCCAAAAAGTCGATGCCGAGCTCCGCCGCGGCGCGGTCGAGCGCACGCCCCACGAGCGGGCTCTCCTTGGGGAACGCCGCCGTGATGAGGGAGACGGGCGTCACGGAGACGCGCTTGTTGACGATGGGGATGCCGTACTCGCGCGAGAGCGCGTTCGCCGTCTGCACCAGATCTTTTGCGCGGCGCATCACCAGATCGTACACCGCCTGCGCCGTCGCCTTCGCCGTTGCGCGGATGCAGGAGAGCAGCGAGACGCCCATCGTCACCGTGCGGATATCGAGGTGCTCCTTCTCGATCATATCGATGGTTTCAAGTACGTCGAATTTGTTGAACATAGCGCGCTCCCCGTTCAGACGTTGTGCATGGCGTCGAAGATGTCCGCATGCTGCAAGCGGACGGTCATGCCGATCTTTTTGCCCATCTCTTCGAGCGCGGCGGCGAGCGCGGCAAAATCCTCCACCCTCTCCGAAGTATCCACCATCATGATCATGGCGAACTGATCGCCGAGGATGGTCTGCGAAATATCTTCGATATTGATGCCGCGCTCAAACAAAAAGCCGCTCACCTTGGCAATGATACCCTTCCTGTCCGAGCCCGTCACGGTCACAACTGCACGCATTGTTTTCTCCTTATATGTTCTTCGTGTTCTTTTCGATCTCGTATTCGATGAGCAGGTTTCCCTGCGAGATCATGCGCACCCTGTCGCCCTCCTCGAAGGGCGGGAAGTCCTTCTCGCCGTCGACATAGATCTGGCGGATCATATCCTCATCGCGCTTATAATTGTGCACGCGGAAGGTCGCCACGTTCACGTCGACGCCGTCTACCGTCGTCCAATCGTCGATGCCGGCAAAGGGCGCCACGGTGTATTCCTTGAGCCCGACGGAGATAAAGCGCAGCATCTTATAGTAGGCGTTCACCCGCTTGAAGCAAATGCCCATGTACGGGAAGAGAAAGATGACGTACAGCGCGGCGAGCGTGCAGGCGACCGCCGTCGCCCAAGTGCCGTTGGGATCTTCGAAGGGCAGAAACAGATAGTAGATGAACACGCCCAAAAATCCCGCCAAAAAGATGCCCGTCGCAATGTAAAAGCCCATGAGGATGCGCCTGCGCTGCATGAAGGCATCCCAAAGATCGCTATCCCGATATAACCTCGTCATAAAGCTCCCTACAAACGGCGCATAAGCGCGCCGACTGTTATTATACACGATTTGCGTGCGGAAAGCAAGCCTGCGCGGGCAGGCTGCCGCAATTTGTGCGTTCTCTTATTTTGCGATGAAGAGCACGCCGAGCGTATTTCTGCCGCAGTGCCCCGTGATGACGGAGCCCGCCACCGTCTCCAAAACTTCGTCGAAGGAGAACAGCTCCTTCACCTTTTGCCGCGCGACCTCGATGACGCTCTCGTCCGCGCAGCTGTGCGTGATGAAGCAGCGCGTCTGATCGTAGGCGGGATACTTGACGGCGAGGTCGGAAACATACTGTGCGATGCACTTTTCCATGCTGCCGCGGTACTTTTTGCCCGCGACGAGCTGCCCGTCCTCCATCTCGATGAGCGGATGGATCTTCAAAAGGTTCGCCCCGTACAGCGCCATGCGCGAGCAGCGCCCGCCCTTGTAAAGATAATCCAGCCTATCCGGCACAAAGGAGGTGTTCACCTTGGCGCGGACGGCGTTGCAAGCCGCTACGATCTCCTCTGCAGAAGCGCCGCGATCGCGCAGGTCCGCCCCGTACAGGACGACGAGCCCCTGCCCCGTGGAGAGTCCTTTGCTATCCACCACGAACACCTTCCCGCCGAAGGACTTTGCCGCCGCCTCCGCATAGGAATAGGAGCTCGAAGACTTCGCCGAAATGTTGAAGTGGATGACGGTATCGCCCGCCTCCACATAGGGGCGGAAAAACTCCTCGTAATCGGCGATGCTCGGCGCCGCAGTTTTGGGGAGCTGCCCATTCTCTTCCACAAAGCGGAAAATATCCTGCGGGACGATGTCCACACCGTCGGAATAGGGCGTGCCGCCCAAAATGACGGTGAGCGGCTTGATGACGATGCCGCGCTTTTGGATGCTCTCGCCGAGATCGCAAGTGCTGTCTGCCGTAAGTCTGATCATAATTTCCTCCCTAACCTAAAAAATCAAGATTTACGAAAATAATTTTTGCAGGGAAAGACGGAAGTTTTCCCAGCCCGTGGTGAGCGACTTGATGGAGACCGCCCAATCGGGCACCACGCCGATGATGCGCGAGACGGGGAGCGCGCCCACGTCTGCCGAGCTCGAATCGTGGCTGACGGCGCGGTTATCGCCGAGGAAGAACATCTCCCCCTCCCCCAGCTCCGTCTCCGGAAAATCGCGCGTTTCGCCCTTCGTGTACGGCTCTTCGAGCGGGGCGTATGCGCCGCCCGCGGGTTTTACATAGACGACGCCGCCTTCGCACTTCACGCTGTCGCCCTCTAAGGCAATGAGCCGCTTGATGATATTTTCCGTGTGCCGCCCGCCCGTGGAAAAGACGGGATCGTCCGCCACGTCGATGATGACGATATCCCCCCGCTTCGCCTCGGCGTTGCGCAGCGCATACACGATGTCGCCATCGAAGACGGTATCCTCCATCGAAGTGCCCGAGACCGCCACGGTAAAAGTGTAGCGGGTGCGGAGGATGTTCAAAACGAGCACCGCCATAAGGAGCACGGCGATCACGGCGGCGACGATATAGGGCGCGCGGCTCTCCGCGCGCTCGTTGAGCATGCGCGGCGGCTTCACGGTTTTGCCTCCGCAATGCGCCTGACGCGCTTTTTGAGCTCATCCGGCGTGAGCATGACGATGCGCCCGCAGGTGAGGCAGCGGATCTTGAAATCCGCGCCTGTACGGACGATCTCCCACTTGTTTCCGCCGCACGGGTGCGGCTTTTTCGTCTCGACAAGGGTGCCGAGCGTAAACTGCTTCAGATCCATAAAATGTTGTTCACAAGCACCTGCGCGCTCCCGACGAAGACGACGGAAACGACGCCTCCGAAGTTTTCGAGGTGCTGCCCCGTCTCCGTTTTGAAGTCTGCGGGCTCAAAGAAGAGGCTCTTCCACGTTCCACCCCCCGCAATGCGCGCCTCTGCGCTGTAACCTTGCTCCTCACGCGCATCGAGATAAAAGGTGACTTTGAGAAGGGCATCCTCCTTGCTGTACGCATCCAGACGGAGCGCCGCCCCCTCGGGCGCGGCATAGCGCATCTCGCCCACGCGGTAAGAGACGAGCCCCGCCTCCGCCGTGGCGCCCAGGATGCCGCCGTAACCGGGCAACAGTTTTGCATCCGTGCCCGCGCTGTCTGCAAAGCAATCGGCAATGGAACGGGCGCGGCGGCGGAACCCCGCCACGCCGTTGGTGCCGTCCCGCGCCGATTCGTAGATGACGCGGCTCTTCAAACAGGCGTTTTTATAGGGCTTTTCGATGATCACCTCCTGGATCTTGGAGGTCACGGAAAAGTTGTTGGTATAGTTGGCGAACGCATACACGAGCGCGCGGCGGCAGCCCTCGTACACGCTCAGCGGATAGGTGCCCACGTTGCCGTTGAGATTGGCGGGCGTGCCGAGGACGCGCGTCCAATCGCGGGCGCGGGCATCGGTGACCTTTTCGGTATAGAAGATCCCGCTGCTGTTGATCTCGCCGTCCGCATCGAACACCGCCTTAACGGTAAGCTCTCCCCTTTCGTTCTCCTCCACGGAGATCTTGACAGGCGCGCTGAGAAAGACGGAGCGGTTTTTGAGATATTTATCGAGAAAGAGATCGACGTCGGCAAGCGAATGCGAACCGATGAGCCCGTTCCCGTGCGCGGAATAAAGGAACGCCTTCTCCGTCTCGGGCGAGAGGAGCTGAAAGGTATCGTACACGCGGTCGTAATCGTGTTTGGTATCGTTGACGGCGGAAAGGAGCAGCACGGGGCACTTGATATAGGGCGCGTAGCTCTGCGAATCGATGCCCGCAATAAAGCGGTGACGCTCCTCATCGAACACGCGCTGCTCGCCCGTGAACTTTTCGATGCCGCGGTAGGCACGCCATCCCGCCGCGCTCACAGAGATGAGGCACGAAAGCCCCGCATAGGGCGCGATCTTAAAGAGCACCTCCCCGCCCGTGCGCAAGCCCAGCGCGCCGAAGCGCGTAACTTCCGCGCGCGAGGAGAGAAACTTTGCCGCATACCGCGCCACGCCCGCCCACTCGTACCAGCTCGTTTCGCGGGCGGTGGGCTCGGCGTAGTCGAGATGCCGCCCCGCGCGCACGAAGTTGGCATAGTCGACCTCGGCGGGATACTGCGTGCAGCGGTCTGTGCCGCTTTCCCCGCAATAATCGACGCTCAGAACGCCGAACCCGCGCGCCAAAAAGTGGCGGACGAACACCGCATCGAACGGGTGCCCCGCCTCGTAAAGCACGAGGACGACGGGAAAGGACGAAGCGCCCTCCGGAAAGGCATACTGCGCGTAGATCTTTACGCGCGATGCGCCCACCGCGCGCCCGAGAAAGCTGATATCCTCAAAGACGGCGCCGTCGCGGTGCTCTTCGCTCAAGACGGAGACCTCGAGCGGGAGCGTATCGTCAAAATCCTTCCAAAGTGTTACGGGCGTTAAAAACGTGTTTACCAAAGATTACCTCACTCCGCAAAAATTTGCGAACCATGCCGCTCGGTGGCTTTTTTCACCGAGAGCTTTTTGCCGATCCTGTGTTTGAGCTCCTCCACATGGGAGATGATGCCGATGGAAAAATGCTCGCCTTTGAGCTTTTCGAGACTGTCCATCACGACGTCGACGAGATGCTCGTCGAGCGTGCCGAAGCCTTCGTCGAGGAAGAAAAACTCGATGGGACGGAGCGAACGCGTGCAGATCTCGGCGCTCAGCGCGAGCGCGAGCGAGAGGGAAACGAG
>CALVLO010000066.1 GCA_944338265.1 uncultured Clostridia bacterium | reverse complement strand
ATGCGGAGCTTCTGCCCCCACATGTTCACTCTGCCTTGGGTCGCCCACTCGTCGGCGGATTCCGCCATCGGGGAGGAAGGCGTGATGGGGTAGATCGCCGCGACTTCCGAGAAGGCATACGCGACGTGCGACGCGGCGGTATTGCCGTCAATCGTCATCTTAGTCATCAAAGTAACCTCCAAATTTTAATTCTTCCATAAATTTTTTGCGGCAAAACAGGCGCTTTGCACGCACATATTCATTATAAATGTTTTCTGCGGACAAGTCAACCCCCATCCATGAAAAAATTCAACAAAATGCAAAATAATTTCCGCCCGCAACAACGCGGGCGGAAAGACATGTGGGGATCGTGAAAGTTTGATAGGTGCATCGCGCGGCGCAAGCTCACGGGCGATAGCATTGGAGTTTGGAATTGCCCGGTCTGAGCGTGATCTGAAAGTTAAAGCCTTCGTTCGGCTGACGATAAAACCGTATGGCGATACGATGTAATTTTTTGATCGGATAGCCGTGGTAAGATTCGTCATATGGCTGCAACGGCGACCGTGAATAATAAATATGGCAGGAGAGGAGATTTTCGTCATTGGAAATTTGCAGATAATCGTTTAGATTTTGCGATGGCGAGATGACGATCACCGTTCTGCCGAGCCAAAAATCATATGCGGTAAAGCGGTCTGCATAGTAGCCTGTGTGATAGGCGTCGAGACGAAGACGGTCGATGAGGTTTTGGCAATAGGTAAGGTACGCTTCCTCCGAAGGGATGGTTGCTTCGTAGGCATAATGTCTGTAATCGTTGGAAAAGTACTCATTTTCGTTTGAGGCGTTTTCCGGTTTTGTGAGCCAAGAAATCTCGTACCGGTCTAATGTGTTTTCGTTAAACAACTCACTACAAGCCTTGCAGCCCGTAAAACAACCAAGTGCAAACAGAGCGCTGATTGCGAGCATGGGAAAAATCATGCGTTTTTCATACGATGCTCCTTTTTGATCTCATGCGTAGTGGCTCATGGCGGCAATATCGTCGTAAAATAGCTTGCACAATGTTTGGTGAAGGGTATTTTTGAATTAGTACCATTTTATATAATCCGTTTATTATATAATCCGTTTAATTTTGTCAATGATATCGTGTAAAAAAACTTTACTTGGCGGCAGAGGGGGAGGGGAGACGGGGCAGAAAAAAGTTTGTTTTTCAAAATTATCATAGCGTTTTCATTGTAAAAAGGCATTGTATTTGGTATAATATGGGAGGCATATGAAGGCAATCGAATTTACGGGCGTCTCCTTTCGCTATGAAGAAGAGGGGCCGTTCGTCATTGAAAAACTCAATTTTTCCGTCGAAGAGGGGGAGTTCGTCGCCGTCTTGGGGCACAACGGGAGCGGGAAATCGACGCTCGCGCGCCTTGCCAACGGGCTGCTCGTGCCCGATGAAGGCGCTATCTCCGTCTTCGGTACGCCGCTCACCGAAAAGACGCTCTTCGAGGCGAGAAGGAATGTGGGCGTCGTCTTTCAAAATCCCGATAATCAGACGGTCGCGACCATCGTGGAGGATGACGTCGCGTTCGGTGCGGAGAATGTGGGGCTGAAGCGCGAGGAGATCGGGGAACGCATCGAGTTTGCGCTCCGCGCCGTCGGTATGGAGGCATACCGCGGGGCGACGGTCGCGCGCCTCTCGGGCGGGCAGAAGCAGCGCGTTGCCATTGCGGGCGTGCTCGCCTTAAAACCCCGCGCCATTGTGCTCGATGAGTCCACCGCCATGCTCGATCCGCGCGGCAGGCGGGAGATCGTAGACGTTGTGACCCGCCTCAACAAAGAGGAGGGCATCACCGTCGTTCTCATCACCCACTTTATGGAGGAGGCGCTGCTTGCGGACCGCGCCGTCGTGATGAACCGCGGCGAGATCGTGATGCAGGGCAAGCCCGAAGAGATCTTTGCGCGGCAGGAAGAACTCGTCACCTACAATCTGGCGCTGCCCCGCATCGGGGTCATCTGCAACCGCCTGCGGGCGGCGGGCATGCCCGTTTCCAATACGCTGAGCGCCGAGCAGCTTGCGGAGGAGATCGCAAAATGCGTATAGTTGCCGAGCATCTCTCCTATGTATATAACGCGAAGTCTCCCTTTGCGACGGCGGCGCTCAGAGACGTCTCCCTCACCATCGAGGAGGGGGAGTTCTTCGGCATCATCGGGCACACGGGCAGCGGGAAATCCACCTTTGTGCAGCATCTCAACGGGCTGTTGCGCCTGCCTTCCTCCTTAAAGCGCCGCAAGAAGCGCCCCAAGTGCAAGAAGGGGGAGCTCCCGCCCCCCGAGACGGTGCTCAGGGTGGGGGAGTTTGACCTCACAGAAAAGAAGACGGACTTCCGCGCCCTGAGAAAGAGCGTGGGCATGGTCTTTCAATACCCCGAATATCAGCTCTTTGCCGAGACGGTGCGCGACGACGTTGCCTTCGGGCTGAAAAATTTTTCTGCGGAAAAGCCCTCCGAGGAGCAGATCGACGGGGCGGTGAAGGCTGCGCTCGAAGTCGTAGGGCTGGATTACGAGGAGATGAAGGACAAGTCGCCCTTCGAGCTCTCGGGCGGGCAGAAGCGGCGCGTCGCCATTGCGGGGGTCATCGTCACCCGCCCCGAAGTGCTCGTTCTGGACGAGCCCGCCGCGGGGCTCGATCCGCTCGGCAAAAAAGAGGTGATGGAGCTGCTGCACAGGCTCCACCGCGAATGGTGCAAGACCATTGTGATCGTCTCGCACGATATGGACGAAATTTCCGAAAACTGCACCCAAGCCGCCGTCTTTTCGGAGGGGCGCGTCGTGTGCGTGCTCCCGCCCAAGGAGCTCTTCCGCCGTGCGGACGAACTCACCGCGCTGGGGCTGGATGTGCCGCTCACGGCAAAACTCGTTTCGGCGCTTGCGCGGCGGGGCGTGGAAGTCGACTGCGACTTTACGACGGAGGACTTCGTCCAAAACGTGCTCGCCCTGTGGCAGGCGCACGGCGGGAAGGGGGGCGGCGCATGAAAGACGTCTCCTTCGGGCAATACTATCCCGTTTCCTCCTATGTCCATCGCCTCGACCCGCGCCTCAAGCTCCTGTTTCTTATCGCCTATATCGTCGCCATCTTTCTGGCGAGCAACTTTTACGGGTTGGCGGCGTGCGCGGGCGTGCTCGTTGTCATTGTGATCGCGGCGCGCATTCCGTTCGGGAAGGTGCTGCGTGCTGTGCGCGGCGTCGTCTTCCTCGTCATATTTACGGCGGCGCTGAATATCCTCTTTTATAACGGGGAAACGGTGTATGCCTCGTGGTGGGTGTTTGACATTACCAAGGAGGGGCTCATCTTCTCGGCGTTTTTGGCGCTTCGGCTGGTGCTGCTCGTCGTGTGTTCCTCCCTGCTCACCTATACGACGACGCCCGTCTCCCTTACGGACGGTGTGGAGAGCCTGCTCACCCCCCTCAAATGGATCAAGATCCCCGTGCATGCGCTCGCACTCGTGATGAGCATCGCGCTGCGCTTCATCCCCATTCTCATGGACGAGACGGAGCGCATCAAGAACGCGCAGAAGGCGCGCGGCGCGGATTTTGAGAGCGGCAATCTCTTAAAGCGCATCAAGGCGATGGTGCCCGTTCTGGTGCCGCTGCTCCTTTCGGCGTTCCGCCGTGCCGATGAGCTCGGCGATGCGATGGACGCCCGCTGCTATACGGGCAGCGGCAAGCGCACCAAGTATAAAAAGCTGCGCTTTACCTGGCGCGATCTCATCGCCTTTTTGGTGGGAGCGGCGCTCATTGCGGGCGTCGTGCTCATGAAGATCTATCTTCCCGCGCCTTACTGAGGGAGGGCTGTATGGCAAGGTACGTTCTTCTTGTAAGTTACGACGGCACGCACTTTGCGGGTTCGCAGCGGCAGCCGGGGCTCCGCACCGTGCAATCGGTGTTGGAGGAGGCGGCGGAGAAGGTGTTTTCCGCGCCCGTCAAGGCGGTGTTCAGCGGCAGGACGGATGCGGGCGTGCATGCGGCGGGGCAGGTGTGCCATATCGACGGCGAGACGCCCGTTCCTCCCAAGAGGCTGCGTGAGGCGCTCAACCGCCTCTTGCCGGACGATCTGAAAGTGCGCGAAAGCGCCGCCGCGCCTGCGGGGTTCGACTGTACGCGCAGCGCAAAGCGCAAGACGTATTGCTACCGCTTTTACAGTGCGCCGTGCCCGCTTCCGCTGTGGGAGCGCTACGCCGTGCGCGTGGAGGAAGCGCCCGATCTTGCGCGGATGCAGGCGGCGTGCGGATGGTTTCTCGGCGAGCATGACTTTGCCGCCTTCCGTGCGGCGGGCTCCTCCGCCAAGACGACGGTGCGCACGATCTACGCGCTTTCCGTGCGGGCGGAGAGCCAAAACGAGGGGACCATGTACGAGGTACGGGTCTCGGGAAACGGTTTTCTCTACAACATGGTGCGCATCCTTGCGGGCGAGCTGTACGCGGTCGGCATACGGCGGGCGGGTGAGGCGGACGTTGCTGCGGCGCTGCGCACGGGTGAGCGCAGCCTGCTGTATAAGACGATGCCCGCCAAAGGGCTCACCCTTGAAGATACAGAGTATGACATCCCGCTCTTTGCGGCGGGAACCGACTGATTGTAAGGAGAATGTATGGAATTTTTTGATTGGGCGGCTTTGCCGCAGTTTTTCATCAGCTATTTCGACTCGTTTCTCGATCTCTCCGTGACGACGCTCGAAGAGTATGCGGCGCTCATGCGCTCCATCCAGACGATCGGCTTGTGCGTCGCGGCGGGGCTCACTGCCCTCTGCCTCGTGCTGGGCGGCTTCGGCTTGCGGACGATGGCGCTGCGGGTGGGGATGAAGCACACATGGATGGCGTTCTGCCCCTTCCTCAACACCTATTACGCGGGCAAGCTTGCGGGGGAGACGCGCCTCTTTAACCAAAAGATGAAGCGCGCGGGGCTGTATGCGATGATCGCGGAGATCGTCTATGTGGCGCTCAACGTGTTCGGCGTCGTCCTCTTTTATCTCTTTATGAACCCCGCCTATTACCGGCAGGAGTTCTTGGAAAACGGAAATTGGATGCCCGTGTTGGATGAGTCGCGCGTGCCCATTGGGATGCGTTGGATGAGCACCGCCGATCTTGTGATCACCATTTTGACGATGGTCTCCTACATTGCGCTCATCTTCTTTATGTGCGTGCTCTTTGTTGCATTCTTCCGCAAGTATTATGCGCGCAGCCCCATCCTCATGACCTTCCTCAGCGCCGTACTGCCGCTGCGCGGGTTCGTCATCTTCGCGGTGCGCAAGAATACGCCCGTCGATTACGATGCGTGGATGCGCCGCCGCATGGAGGCGTATGCCCGCCACCAACAGGAGATGTACGGGCAGGGCGGTTACGGACAGGGCGGTTATGACCAAAACGGCTACGGACAGGGCGGCTACGGCGGACCGCAGAACGCCCCGCACGAAGATCCCTTCCCCGATTACGGCAGCGGCGGGACGGACCATGCCGCGCCTGCGGGCGATGCTTCCGGCGGCGCGACGACGGAAGGCGGGAACGGGCCGCAGGGGGACGACGATCCCTTCCCCGATTTTTAAGATTTTTGAAAAAAGCGCCCCTTCCGCACGGCTTGCGGGAGGGGTTTTCCATCAAATTCCTTTACACGGGCGCTGCGGCGTGGTATAATATAGGCAGAGCTTATACTTCGGGCAAAGTGCCCGTCTTTGTAAAAAATTCAGCTTATGGAGAACAGGATGCAGGAACTCATCTCCGCCATTGCCACGGCGGCGGGGGCGGGCGGCGTCGCCATTGTGCGCATGAGCGGGAAGGATGCGCTCGCCGTCGCAAAAAAAATGTTCTCCCGCAGGGGAGAATTTGCGCCCAATCACATGTATGCGGGCGAGATCGATGCGGGCGCCTTTCGCGATCACGGCATGTGCGTCTACTTCCGCGCGCCCAAGTCGTTCACGGGGGAGGACGTGGTGGAATTTCATTGCCACGGCGGCACGGAGATCGCCCGTGGCATCTTAAAGCGCACGCTCGAGCTCGGCGCGCGGCTTGCAGAGCGGGGCGAATTTACCAAGCGCGCCTACCTCAACGGCAAGCTCTCGCTCTCCGCGGCGGAGGGCGTGGGGGAGATGATCGCCGCCTCCTCCGAGGCGCAGGTGCGCGCCGGCTATCTTTTGTATCACGAGACGCTCACCACGCTCGGCACGGCGCTGCAAAAAAAACTCACCCATTGCCTTGCGGAGGTGGATGCCGACCTCGACTATCCCGAAGAGGACCTCAATGCCTCTTCGCGGGCGGAGATCGCGGCGACGCTTGCGGGCGTGGAGGCGGAACTTGCCCGCCTGCTCTCGCAATATGCGGCGGGGCGCAAGATCAAAGCGGGCGTCTCCGTTGCGCTCGTGGGCGAGCCCAATGCCGGGAAGAGTTCGCTCTTTAACGCGCTCTTGGGCTATGACCGCGCCATCGTCTCCCCCGTTGCGGGCACCACGCGCGACGTGGTGGAGGGCACGCTGGAGATCGGCGGCGTCAATTTCCGCCTCACGGATACGGCGGGGCTGCGCGAGAGCGAGGATGCGATCGAACAAGAGGGCGTGCGCCGTGCGCGCGAGGCGATCAGGGGGGCGGACGTCATCGTCTGGCTCAAAGAGGATGGAGAAGCCCCCGAATTTCCCGCGGGCACGCCCGTCATCACGGTGGGCGCAAAGAGCGATCTTTCGCGGCGGAAGGATTGCGACGTCGTTCTCTCCTCGCACACGGGCGAGGGGCTTGCGGCGCTCAAAGAACTGCTCTACGAACGGGGGTTCGGACGGGAAAACGACGGCGCGTTTTTGCTCTCGGAGCGGCATTACCGCGCCGCGCGGGAGGCGCTCGAAGCCGTAACGGCTGCCAAACGGAGCGCGGAGGAGGGGCTCGCGCCCGAACTGTATGCCGAGGACATCCGCCGCGCATGGGAGGCGCTCGGCACGCTCTCGGGCGAGACGGCGAGCGAGGCGATCGTCACGGAGATCTTTGAAAAATTCTGCGTCGGGAAGTAACCGTTCGGCAAGCCGACGCAAAGGAAGAAGGGTATGGTCAATCTCGAACTCTATAAAGTATTCTATACGGTGGCGAAGTGCGGCAGCCTGACGCGGGCAGCGGAGGAGCTCTTTATCTCTCAGCCCGCCGTCTCGCAGGCGATCAAACAGCTCGAGACGCAGCTCGGCATGCCTCTTTTCAACCGCCTGCACAAGGGTATGGAGCTCACGGCGCAGGGGGGCGAGCTCGTGTTTGCAGACGTCGAGCGCGCGCTTCAGCTGTTGAGCGGCGTGGAGGACCGCCTCGCCGAACTCAAAGGGAGCGCCACGGGGACGCTGCGCATCGGCGCTTCGGAGACCATCTTCCAATATGTGCTTGCCGACCGCATCGTCGAATACCGCAAGCTCTGCCCGCAGGTGAAGATCGATCTCATCTCCGACGTCTCGCCCAAGATCATCGAATATTTGAAGTCAGACCGCTGCGACGTCGGCTTTCTCAACCTGCCCATTGTGCCCGACGACGGCATCCGCCTCACGCAATCCGTCGCGCTGCTCAACGACGTGTTCGTGGCGGGCAGGGAATTTGCCGCGCTCGCGGGGAAGCCGCTCTCCGTGTGGGATTTGCAGCAGTATCCGCTTCTTCTCATGGAGCCGCACACCATCGCGCGGGCGGCGGTCGATCACTATGCCGAGAGCCTTGGCGTGCACTTCTGCCCCGCCGTCGAGGTGGATAGCTGGGGATTTATGAAGCAGCTCGTCACTTCGGGCATGGGCATCGGCTGCATCCCGCGCGAATACGCGCAGCGCCGTCTCGCCGCAGGCGAGCTGTTCGAGCTGGACGTCTCGCCCGCCATGCCTTCGCGCTCGGTGGGGCTTGCGCTCCCCAAAAACGCGAGCATGCCGTTTGCGCTGCGTACCTTCCTCGGGCTGTTCAAAGAGAAGAAAAATTGATCGCCAAAGCGGGCGGCAGGGATGTTCCTGCCGCCTCTTTTAATAAAAGAAGAGGAAGGAGATGGAGACGGAGTTGCCGCTGGGGAGGGAGTAGGAGATGAAGCAAGAGACGGGTCTGCCGTATTGGAGTGCGAGGGAGGCGGTGAGATTGGAGGCGTCCGCATCGTAGCAGAGGAAGGCGTCGGGATCGTCTGTCGTGAGGGAGATGGTGTCGCCGTTTCGTGAAACGGATGCGGCAGTCT
>CALVLO010000065.1 GCA_944338265.1 uncultured Clostridia bacterium | reverse complement strand
CGTTGTAGATGAGGTCGACGATGAGCTTCATCTCGTGGATGCACTCAAAGTAGGCATTGCGGGGATCGTAACCCGCCTCGACGAGCGTCTCGAAGCCCGCCTTCATGAGCGCCGTCACGCCGCCGCAGAGCACCGCCTGCTCGCCGAAGAGGTCGGTCTCCGTCTCGCACTTGAACGTCGTCTCCAAAACGCCCGCACGCGCGCCGCCGATGCCGAGCGCATACGCGAGCGCGATATCCATCGTATCGCCGGAAGGATCCTGATAGACAGCGACGAGATCGGGCACACCGTGCCCCTCCACATACTCGCTGCGCACCGTATGACCGGGACCCTTGGGCGCGATCATGAACACGTTGACGTCTGCGGGAGGAACGATCTGCTTGAAGTGGATGTTGAACCCGTGCGCAAAGGCGAGATACTTGCCCTCCGTGAGGACGGGCGCGACGCTCTCCTTATAAATATCCGCCATCTTCTCGTCGGGCGTGAGCATCATGATGATATCCGCCTTTTCCGCGGCTTCCTTGACGGGATACACTTTGAAGCCCGCCTTCTCGGCGATGGGCCACGTCCTGCCGCCCTTGTTGAGACCGATGATGACGTTGACGCCGCTGTCTTTGAGGTTGAGCGCGTGCGCGTGCCCCTGGCTGCCGAAGCCGATGACGGCAACCGTCTTGCCCTTGAGACGCTTCAAATCGCAGTCTGCCTCGTGGAAGATGCGCGCTTCCTGTGTTTCGGGATCGTAAATTTTATGTGCCATACTTGTTCTCCTCCGTTTTTTCATTCTTCAATATTATACCCCCGTGCGCGCTTCCCGTCAAGCGCCGAACGGTATTTTTTTCATATGATTTTTTCAATTAGTTGCATATTTTTCGTAAATGCAGTATAATGATGCAAAAATCCTGCAAGGAACAGAAAAATCATGAAGCTCCACGCCCTCACGGTGCTTGCGGGGATCCTCTCCGATCCCCTGATCGCCGCATTTGCCTTGGCAGACGGAAAAAAGAGCCGCGCACAATTTTTGCGCAGGCTGTACGAGCGCGGCGCGGAAGAGGCGTTTGCCGCATATGTCGCCCAAGCCGTGCTCGAAGACGAAAACGTCTTTTCGCGGACATGCGCGGCGATGCGCCGCCCCTCCCGCTATGTGACGGAGGCGTTCACCGCCGATCTTGCCCTTCTCCGCGAGGCGCTTGCAGAGACGGAGGAAGACGGATTTTGCCTCGGCAAGGCGCCCGCCCCCTTCGGCGATGCGTGGGATGAGGGCACCGTGCGCCGCCTTGCCGCCTTTTACAAAAAGCACGGCTACGGGCGCTATCTCGCACACGGGGCATTCCGCTTTCAAGAGGGCGAGCTCGTCCCCATCCTCTCCCCCTCCGAGACGGCGCTCACCGATCTCAAGGGCTACGAGCGCGAAAAGGCGGAGGTGCGGGATAACTTTGAAAATTTCGTGGAGGGGCTCCCCTATGCGGATATGCTCCTCTACGGCGACCGCGGTACGGGGAAATCCTCCACCGTGCATGCGATGGTCAATCTCTTCCACGATAAGAAGCTGCGCCTTGTGGAGATCGCCAAAGAAAACGTTCTCGCCCTGCCCGCGCTCAAAACGCGGCTTGCCGACGAGCCGATGAAGTTCGTCGTCTTCATCGATGATTTTTCGCTGCAAGAGGGCGACGACCGCGTCTCCACCTTGAAGGCGGCGCTGCAGGGCAGCATGGAGGGGCACGTCGGGAACGTGATGATCGTGGCGACAAGCAACCGCCGTCACATTGTGGAGGAAAATTTCTCCTCCCGCGCCAACAGCGTGCACGCGGGCGACAGCGAGGAGGAGCTCCTGTCCCTTTCCGACCGCTTCGGCATCACCGTCCTCTTTGCGGCGACCAACAAGCAGGAATACCTCTCCATCGTCCGCGCCCTCGCGCTCGATGCGGGACTCAAGACGCCTTGGGAGACGCTCGAAGCGCTCGCAGAACGTTGGGCGCTTGTCCGCGGAGGAAGGTCTCCCCGCCGCGCACGGCAGTTCGTCGATCACGCCTACGCCTGCGAAAAGAAGGGCGTTCCCCTCGAGCGCTGATCAATCCAAAAGAGAGAGCGCTATCTCGTAAATATCGCCCGCGCCGAGCACGAGCACGAGATCCGTCTTCCCGAGCGTTTCGAGGAGACGGGTCTTTAAGTTTTCGGGAGACTGCACATAGCGGGCTTCGGGCAGGCGCGACGCAAGCGCCGCAGCGCTCCCCTCAAAGAGAAAGGGCTCCCGCGCGGCATATGTTCTGTAGATGACGGGCGACTCTGCCCGTTTGAGTACGCGAACAAAATCTTTCATCAGATCGCGCGTGCGCGTATAGGTATGCGGCTGAAAAACGAGGCGCACCGTGCCCGCGCACAGCCCCTCTGCCGCATCCAACGCGGCGGCGATCTCCCGCGGGTGATGGGCATAATCGCAAATGACGGACACGCCGCCGAGCGTCCCCACGCGCTCAAAACGCCGCTTTACGCCGCGGAACTCCGCCAAGCCCGCCGCGATCTCCGCAGGCGTGAGCCCGCAAAGGCGCGCCGCCGCATATGCGGCGAGCGCGTTGCAGACCTGCATTTTCCCCTGCACGGCAAGCCGCACGCGCACGGCGGGAATACCCCCTTCCGTCACCGTAAAGGCGTAGCGCTCCTCCGTTTCGAACAGATTTTTGGCGCGGATCTCCCCCGCCGCAAGCCCGAACGAGAGCGCATGCGGAAAATCGCGCGCGCCCGCATCGTCGGCATTGACGACGGCGCGCTTTGCCCCCGCTGCAAACGTGCGGTAGGCGGAAAGCAGCGCAGCCTCGTCGTGATAGCAATCGGTATGGTCGAGATCGGTATTCAGCACGATGGCGATCTCCGGCTTGAGCTGCAAAAAACTGCGGCGGAATTCACACGCCTCCGTGAGAAAATATTCCCCGCCCGTGCAGGTATAGTTGCCGAAGCCGAGATCCTCACCTCCGATATGGCAGGTAAAAGCGCGGCGAGCGCGCGCGAAAATATGCGCGAGCATCGCCGTCGTCGAAGTCTTGCCGTGGCACCCCGAGACCGCAAGGACGTGCGGATATTCCTCCGCAATGCGTCCGAGCAGCTCCGCGCGGCCGAGAAGGCGTTTCCCCGCCCTCCGCGCGCGTTCGAGGCAGGCGGCATGCACATCGACCGCCTCCGTATAGACAACGGTGGACTCCTCAAAATCCTCCTCCCCGATCAACACGGGGATGCCGCGGGCACGCAGCTTTCTTACAAACATGTTTTCGCGGGCATCGCAGCCGCGGACGCGGACCCCGCGCTCCTTGAGAAGGAGCGCAAGCGCACTCATGCTCACGCCGCCGATCCCGATAAAGTAACACGCGCCTTCCGGGAAAAGAAATTGAGGAGACATACCGCATTTTATGCATCACTTGGGCATTTTGTGACCAATTTTTTTGCAGATGCGTGAAAAAGATGGATTTTTTTAGGGAAAATTATTGTATTTGTCCGAAAAATATGGTAATATAGTGAGCAAGTAAGGGAGTGTTAGGAGGGCAGAAACATGACCATCGGAGATATTCGCATCCGCGAAGTGCGTAATCCTGAAGGCAAACTCAAGGCGGTGGCATCCGTCACCATCGATGAGTGCTTCGTCGTGCACGACATTAAGATCTTTGAACGCGAAGACGGGTTCGCGATCGCAATGCCGAGCAGAAAGACGGCGGAGGGAAAGTATAAGGATATTGCGCATCCGCTCAACTCGGAGACGCGCGAGCTCTTGCAAAATGCGATCCTCGCGGAATTCCGCAGCATGCTTGCGGAAAAAGGCTGAACGCAAAAAAAGAAGGCGCTTTCAAAGCGCCTTCTTTTTTTGCTTCTTTTCAGGAAAGGGGCACGACGTTGATCGCGCGGAGCTTGCCTGCGTCTTTGGGGTCAGGTTCCGTCTCGTAAGAGACCTTCTGCCCCTCTTTCAACGTGCGGAAGCCCTCCGTCTGAATGGCGGAGAAATGGACGAACACATCGTCCCCGCCCTCATCGCCGGCGATGAAGCCGTAGCCCTTTCCGTCGTTGAACCACTTCACAGTTCCGTTCATACCGTTATCCTCCTCGGCGCGCAGTTGCAAAACGAACGCACTGCTGCGTCACGGGTCATGCCAATTCGCACCTTCTCTATTATACGCGCATACAGCGGCATTGTCAAGAGCAAATTTTCAAATTTATTGCTTATTTTTTCAGATATTTTTCAAGGAGAAGGCTGTTGGTCGCCACAAATGCCGCAAGCTCTTCGGGCGTGAGTTGGCGGTAATTCATGAGCGCGAGGTAATAGATCTGCTCCGCAGCCTTCCCCTGCGCCTCTTCATCCGCCTCTTTGAGCGCCTGCACCGCCGGATTTGCCGCGTTGACGATGAGCGTCACGTCCACAGGCGATTCACCCATCCCGTAGAAGGTGTGCATCTCGCTCATGCGGCGCACAAATTCGGAGACATTGACGATGGCAGGAACGCTCCCGTCTTTGAGCGTCTCCGTCTTCACGGTGACGTGCTTGCCCTCGAGCGCCTTTTCAAAGATCTTTTTGAGCGCCTCATCCTCGCCGCTCTCCTCTTTGAGTGCCCCCGCAACATCGGCATCGATGCGCATAAAGCGCACGCGGGTAGGATTTTTGTACTCCAAATAGCTCAAAAAGTGCGGATCGATATAGGTATCACAATAGATGGCGTCCAGTCCCGCATCCTTGAACATTTTAATATACTGCGCCTGCTTGTTCTCATCGGAGACATAGTACACCGCCTGCGGCTCCTTGCCGTTTTTGGCATCCTCTTCCGAGACTGCCTCGCCAAAGAAGGAGGTGACGGGGCGGTATTCCCCCGCAAGATCTTTGTAGACGATGATCTCCTCCACCTTCTTGTAAAATTCCTCATCCTTGATGCAACCGAATTTGACGAAGGTGGAAATATCCCCCCAGCAGCGCTCATACTTTTCGCGGTCGTTGCGGTAGAGTTCGAGAAGCTTATCGGCGACCTTCTTTGTAATATGCTTGGCGATCTTTTGCACCTGCCTGTCGTTTTGCAGGAAGGAGCGCGAAACGTTGAGCGGAATATCCGGGCAGTCGATCACGCCGTTCAGGAGCATCAAAAATTCGGGGATGACTTCCTTGATGTTATCGGCGATATACACCTGATTGCAATAGAGTTTGACCTTGCCGCGCTCGAGCTCCACCTGCTTCTTCACCTTGGGGAAGTAGAGGATGCCCTTTAAGCGGAAGGGATACTCCATGTTGAGGTGGATCCAGAAGAGCGGCTCGTTAAAGTCCATAAAGGTATCGCGGTAGAATGTCTTATACTCCTCCTCCGTGCATTCCTTGGGCTGTTTGAGATAGAGCGGATGCGTATCGTTGACGGGCTTATCGTCCTTGCCCTTGGGATCGAGATAGATTTCGTAGGGCATAAAGGAGCAGTACTTGCGCAAAAGCTCGCGCACGGTGTTCTCTTTTAAGAACTCCTTTTCCTCCTTGGCAAGGTGCATCACGATCTTGGTGCCGCGCGTCTCTTTCTCGCAATCGCCGATGGTGTACGTCGCGTTGCCGTCCGACTGCCAATGCACGCCCGCAGCCCCGTCTTTATACGATCTCGTAAAGATCTCAATGTCCTCCGAGACCATATAGGCGGAATAAAACCCGAGCCCGAAGTGCCCGATGATGCCGTCTCCGCCCGCCTTTTCGTATTTATCGACGAAGTCCGCAGCGCCCGAGAAGGCGATCTGCGTGATGTATTTTTCGACTTCCTCCTCCGTCATGCCGATGCCGTTATCCTCCACGGTCAGCGTGCCCGCCTTGGCATCCACCGTCACCGTTACGCGGTAATGCTCTTCGGCTGCCGCCTCGCCGAGCTCCACGAGCTTTTTATGTTTGGTGATCGCGTCCTGCGCGTTGGCGACGATCTCGCGGAGGAAGATATCCTTCTCCGAATACAGCCACTTTTTGATGATCGGCATCATGTTTTCGCTTGCGATGCGGATATTGCCCTGTTTTTCCATCTGATAGCTCCTTCAACATGTTATAACGTTCAAAGGATATATAAACAAAAAAATCCGCGATTAAGCGGATTTTTCAGATATTTTTAACTTATTTGTCTTCGTCGCTGTCGTTGCCGAGAAGGTCGGCAATGGATGCGCCGCTAAAGCCGCCGTCGCTCCACTCTCTGTACTCTGCCTCATCGGCATAGTCGCTCGCGGTGCGGCGGTTCTGCTTGCGGGAACGGCGCCTCTCGCCGCCCTCGCGGGGCTCTTCGCGCTCGGCACGATCGTTCCAAGGGCGGGGCTGCAATGCCTTGATGGAGAGCGTGATCTTGTGCGCTTCGGGATCGAATGCGAGCACTTTGGCATCCACTTCCTCGCCGATGGTCAGCGCGGAGGTGGGATTTTCCAGCCATTCATGCGTGATCTGCGAGACATGCACGAGCCCGTCGATGCCCTTTTCGAGCTCGACAAACGCACCGAAGGGAACGATGCGCACGACTTTGCCGTGGACGATATCGCCCTCGGCATAGCGCTCTGCGGCGGTGTCCCAAGGACGGGGCTGCAGCTGCTTGTAGCCGATGGAGACTTTCTTGTTCTCGCGGTCGATCTTAAGGACCTTGAACTCATACGTCTTGCCGATCTCCAAAACGTCCGTCACTTCCTTGACGCCCGTCCAAGAAAGATCGGAGATGTGTGCAAGGCAATCGAAGCCGTTCACGGAAACGAAGGCGCCGAAGGAGGTAACTCTCTCCACCTTGCCCTCGACGACGTCGCCAACGTTGATGGAATCGAAGAATGCGGCTTCGCGCTCCGCCTTGGCGGCATCCCGCGCAGCCTTCTCCGCTTCGAGGATAACGCGCTGCGAGGCGATGATCTCCTTTCTGCGCTCTCTTCTGATCTCGAGCATCTTGAGGCGGAGCTTCTTGCCCACCATCTTATCGAGTTCCTTTACATAGCCCGCGCGGATCTCGCGTGCGGGAACGAACACCGCATAGCTGCCGAGCTCCGCCGTGAGCCCGCCCTTGTTGAAGCCCGTGCAGACGACGGAGAACTCGTTGCCCTCCTCCACGTCCTTCAAAAGCGCTTCGTCTTCCTTGACCTTTTTGACTGCCTTCTCGGAAAGTTTGACGGGCTTGGTATCGACGACCATAACGTCGATGCTGTCGCCGACCTTTTCCGCATATGCCGCGCGGTCGTACTCCTCGCAGTCGAGTTCGGATTTTTCGACAAGGATCTCGCCCTTGCCCGAAACGGATACATATACGCCCTCTTCTTTCGCAGAGACGATCTTTACGGTGAGCAGCTGCCCGCGCTTGTAGGGCGTCTCACGGTCGATATTGGCAAGGACGTTCGCCATCGTGGGCTCTGCCGCTTCCGCTTCGGGAGCCGCCTTTACCGTTTCCTCTGCGACGGGCTCCTGCGCCTGAGCGACCGTCTCGTTTTGTACTTCCGCGTTGTTTTCTGCCATTTTGCTGAGAACCTCCGAGGTCAGCCAATCGGGAGTGCTCGCTCCCGCTACGACGCCGACCCTCTTAAAATTTTTGATTTTTTCATATTCGAAACCGTCTGCATTTTTTAAGCGGAACACCTGCTTACAAAACTCAGACGCGATCTCGCCCAATTTGTTGGTATTGCTGCTGTTGAGACCGCCGATCACGAGCACCGCATCCGAACGCCGCGCGATCTCTTCCGTCTCTTTTTGCCTGCAAACAGTAGTATAGCAAATTGTTTGGAAAATCTCAACTGTTTTTGGACGTACTTTTTGAATATTTTCGGCAATTTCGGAAAATCTTTGCACGGAAAAGGTGGTCTGCGAGACCAAAGCGACGTCTTTTCCCGCAAGGACGGAAAAGTCCGCTTCCGCCCCGTCGAAAACGTGCACCTCACCCCCACACCATCCGACGAGCCCCCGCACCTCCGGATGCTCCCCGTGCCCCGCAATGACGACCGTCTTCCCCTCGCGAGAAGCCTTTTCCACGATCTCCTGCGTGCGCCGCACAAAGGAGCAGGTGCAGTCGACCACGCGGATGGCGCGCGCTTCGCATGCGGCGTATACCGCCTTCCCGACGCCGTGAGAGCGGATGAGGAGCGTTGCGCCATCGGGAACTTCGCCGAGCGTCTCCACGACGACGAGTCCCCGCGCCCTGATGCGCGCCGTCACATCCTCGTTGTGGATGAGTTCCCCGAGCACA
>CALVLO010000064.1 GCA_944338265.1 uncultured Clostridia bacterium | reverse complement strand
TTTGCATTTCCGAACACCGCAAGATTTGTTCCAAGAAAATCTCTCAAAGTGTTGCACTTAGTTTGACAATTCATCTTACTGCTTTGCTCCCTAACGCGGTTGCGCCGCTTTAAGGGGGGATGCAGGGGGGGCTCCCTTCCTTTCTGCTTTCCTCCCGATCTCCGCAATCAACCCCATGTCCCGCAACACTCCGCAGGGGCTTTCAGAGGGATCATCTCCTTGCCCCCTTAACGCGGCTACGCCGCTTTAAGGGGGAATACAGGGGGTGCCCTCCCTTTCTGCTTGCCTCGCGATCTCCGCAATCAAATTCATGCCCCACGACACTCCGCAGGGGATTTCAGAGGGATCATCTCCTTGCCCCCCTTAACGCGGTTGCGCCGCTTTAAGGGGGGATGCGGGGAGATCGCTCTCCCTTCGGGAAGCTGTCCCGCGGGGATGTGAACGAGGCACAAAATACCCTCGATTTCCCGTTGAAATTTGTCGAAAATTGTCGCTCCGACATTTTTGAACATAATTCCACTAATTTCGTAAATAATTCTTTGAATTTTGTACAAAAATGGCTTTACAAAAGAAAATTTGTGTTTTATAATGCGGCTACAAACGCAGCAGAGGGAGAAAAAATCATGAAAACAGTGCTCATCTTGGAGAGCAACGAAGGGTTTGCCGCCGAGCTTTCCGCGCATTTCACGCGGGCAGGGTACGAAGTGTGCGGCGTAACGGGAGATGGCGGCGAGGGGCTTGCCTTGCTCGAAAAGTGCGCGCCCGGCGTAGTGGTCACGAGCCTGCTTTTAACGACGCTCGATGGCTTCACCGTCATGGAGCGGGCAAAGAAGGCGGGCGCCAAGGCGGACTTCATCGTGCTCGGGAATTTTACGGACGATAAGATCATCGGCCGCGCCATCGCGCTCGGTGCGCGGTACTATCTCGTCAAGCCCGTTTCGGCGGCGATCGTAGAGGAGCGGGTGGCGGAGATCTCCGAAGAGCTCCCCGCGCCCGTCCGCGAAAAGCTCGAGCGCAAGCGTGCGGGCTCGCTCGATGAGCGCATCTCCAATATCTTCATCTCCATCGGCATCCCGCCCCATATCAAGGGCTACAACTACCTGCGGGAGGGCATCAAGATGGCAGTCGCCGATCCGCACGTCATGGGCAACGTCACCAAGGGGCTGTATCCCGTCATCGGCGAGAAGTACGGCACCACGGCGAGCAAGGTGGAGCGCGCCATCCGTCATGCCATCGAAGTCGCGTGGAACCGCGGGCGCATCGATGCCGTCAACGCCATCTTCGGCGCGCGCGTCTATATCGGCACGGAAAAGCCGACGAACAGCGAGTTCATCGCGCTCGTTGCCGATAAGCTCATTTTGGAGAATATGGTCTGAGGCATGTTTCCCATCGCCCGCCCCGCCGCAGTTTGCGGCGGGGCGGGCGCGTTCTTTCGGCGGGCAAGTGCCGCGCGGCGGCGCCGCTGCAAAAAAATCGGAAAATCCGCCCCAATATCGTTGAAAAATCCACGGGAAAATGTTATACTGTATACTGATATATATTGACATGATATATACTGACACGATTATCTTGGCGTTTTATCGCCAAGCGCCTTCCGCCAAGCGGCGGGAGCACAGATACAAGATCAAACCGCCCATCTTTTTAAGGGCGATACGGAGGCAGCCTTGAACGGAGTCGGCAGAGGGGACAATCAAGAAAATAAGGGCAAACATTCGCTTTTGAGCCGCGAGACGGTGGGGATGACCCTGCTTTTGTTCAGCGCGGTCATCTTCTTTATCGCCGTTACGGGCAAGCTCGTCTTCGGCAATATCGGCATTGCGATCACCGCTTTTTTCGTGGGGCTGTTCGGCTTCTACGTCTATCCGCTGCTCCTGTTGTGCATCTACTGCTCCACCGTGCTCGTGGCGGGCAAGCGGTATTTTCCCGCCCGTTGGCTCGTCAAGATCATGCTCCTGCTTGCCGTCGTCTTTTTCATTGTGCATGCCGCCACGGCAGAGCGCTTTTTCGGCGGCGGATACGGGGCGTATCTGAGCGGCTGCTGGTCGGCTGCCGACGAGCGCACAACGGAGGGGACGGGCGGCGGCATCGTCTTCGGGCTTCTTGCCTATCCCATCCGCGCCGTGCTCTCGCTCGCGGGCGCATATGTGCTGTATGCGCTGCTGCTTGCGGGCATGCTCTTTTGGATCGCGATGGCAACGCCGTTGCGCCGCTATGTCTTCCGCAGCGAACGCGCCCGTGCGCCCCGTGCCGAGCAGGAGCCGGAGCCCGTCTCATACAGCGAGGTCCCCGTGCCCGAGCGCGCCGCCACGCTTCCCGCATCCAATGCCGCGCAGCCCGCGCCCGTCTATGCGCCCCAATCCGCGCCGCAGCCCGCGCCTTCTCCCGCACAGCCTGCCCCGCAGCAAACGCCGCAAAAACAGCCCGCGCCCGCCCGTTCCGAGCGGGAGGAGCGCTACCGCCGCAGCCGCGCGCTGCTCTTTGAAACGGCAGATCCTTCCAGCAGCTACCGCAACAACCTCATTTACGATCACGATTCCAACTTCAACCGCTATCCGCGCAGTTCGAGCGTGAAGCCCGTGGAAGATGCGCCCGCCGCCCAGCCCGCGCAGCCTTCCCCCGTGCGGGAGGAGCTCCCTGCAAAGAGCGTGCGCTATTCCGAAAATTACGCCGCAGGCACAGAGGCGGGGCGTCCCGCCATGCCGCGCCGCATCACCGAGGAGCGCGCCGCACCCGCGCCCTCCCTCGAGGAAGACCTCAACTATCCCGTTGCGCCTTCCTACCGTGCGCCCGCGCAGCCCATGCCCGAAGAGCACGACTATTACGCGAACGACGTTTCCGTAGAGGAGACGTTCAGCTCGCAGCCCAATGTCAACGATTACGAGGCGCCCGCACGCCCTTCCTATGAAGAGCCTGCCGCGCCCGCCCGTCCGACCTACGAGGCGCCTGCGCGCCCTTCCTACGAAGAGTCCGCCGCGCCCGCACGCCCGACTTATGAGGCGCCTGCGCGTCCTTCTTACGAAGAGCCCGCCGCTCCCGCCCGTGCCTCCTATGAAGCGCCTGCCGAGGCGCCCGCACAGCCCGCGGAGGAACCGCTCTCGCGCGAGACGTTCCGCAGCATGTTCTCCCGCCCCGTAGAGGAGCGCGTCCGCATCACGGAAGAACCCGCACCGCCCGCCGAACGGCAGGTGCCGCCCGCGGAAGAAGCGCCCGAAGAGGCGCCGCCCGCAGAGAGCCGCGTGTTCGATGCGCCCATGCGCTCGGCAGCCGATCTGTTGGACGACGATGACGAGGTGGATGCAGGCGATTACCGCGAGGCGATGGCGGAGCCCGAACCTCCCGCCCGCGCCCTTCGCGCAGACCGTGGCATGGAGCGCCCGCTTACCGATCGTCCCGCAGCGGACCGCGGCATGCGCGCCGCACCCGTCCCCGCGGACGAGACGCCCGCGCCCGTGCCCAAAAAGCACGTCTACAAGGCGTATGTCCGCCCCGATCTTAACAATCTCAAAACCTATCAGGAGACGGCGAACGTCCCGCAGGAGGAGATCGAGCAGACCTCCGCCGTCATTGTAGAGACGCTCGCGGGCTTCCGCGTGGATGCGGAGGTCGTTAAAGTGACGCCGGGCTCTTCGGTCACCCGTTACGATATCGATATCCCTCGCAACGTCACCGTGAGCGCGGTCATCAAGCGCGATGCAGAGATCGCCATGCGCCTGCACGCGCGCGACGGCGTGAGCATCTATTCCAATTCGGAGGCGGGCGCCATCTCCATCGAGGTGCCCAACGCAAAGCGCGCCACGGTGGGCTTAAAGTCTGTGATGGCTTCGGAAGAATACGTCAACGGCAAGCCCAACTCTCTGATGTTTGCCATCGGGAAGGACGTCGAAGGCCGCAACGTCTGCGGCAATATCGTCAAGATGAAGCACCTTCTCGTTGCGGGCGCAACGGGCTCGGGTAAATCCGTCTGCCTCAACGCCATGCTCGTCAGCCTCATCAGCAAGTACTCGCCCGAGGAGATGCGCCTCATCCTCATCGATCCCAAAAAGGTGGAGTTCGCCGCGTTCGACGGGCTGCCGCACCTCATGATCAACGAGATCATCGCCGATGCGCAAAAGGCGATCTCCGCGCTCAATTGGGCGATCAAGGAGCAGGAGCGCCGCTATACGCTCTTCCAAAACAAGACGCGCAGCGGCATCAACGTGCACAATATCGATGAATACAACGGCTCGCTCACGGAAGACGAAGAGAAGCTTCCCAAGATCGTCATCGTCGTAGATGAGCTTGCCGACCTCATGTCCGTCGCCAAAAAGGAGATCGAAGAGCGCATCCAACGCCTCTCGCAGAAGGCGCGCGCGGCGGGCATCCATCTCGTCATCGCAACGCAGCGCCCTTCTGTAGACGTCATCACGGGCGTCATCAAGGGCAACCTTCCCACGCGGCTTGCCTTCCGCGTCATTCAGGAGGTAGATTCGCGCACCATTCTCGATGAAACGGGCGCGCAGAAGCTGCTGGGGCTCGGCGATATGCTCTACCGCACGGAGGGCATGTACAACAGCCTGCGCGTGCAGGGCGCGTTCGTCGGCTCGGACGAGGTGCAGCGCATCGTCGAGGATATCAAGGCGCACAACGAGGCGTACTTCGATGAGACGGTCGCCGAATTTATCAACCGCGAAGAGGGCGGCGGCGTGAGCGGCGGCATGGACGATGCCGACGACGGCTCCGTCGATCCGCAGTATATCAAGGCGCTCGCCATCGTGGTCAAGCTCGGGCAGGCCTCCATCTCGCTCATCCAGCGCAAGTGCTCGGTGGGGTACAACCACGCGGGCAAGATCATCGAATGGATGGAGCTCATGGGCTACATTTCGGCGTTCGACGGCAAGGCGAAGGCACGCTCCGTGCTCCTTTCCAAAGAGGACTTCGAAGCAAAATACGGAGATCTGGACTGATGAAAAAGACGTTCGGCATGATCGGGCTTGGGTGCGATAAGAACCGCGTAGACGGCGAGCGCATCCTCGGCGAGATCAGGCGCCACGGCTGTGAGATCACCGACGACATCGGGAAGGCGCAGGTGCTCGTCGTGAACACCTGCGCCTTTTTGAACGATGCGCGGCGGGAGGCGATCGAAGCCGTCATCGGCGCCAACACCCACCGCGGCGGGAAGCTGGAAAAGATCGTCGTCGCGGGCTGCCTTCCCGAAAAGTTTATCGGCGAGCTCTTTCCCGCGCTCACGGAGGGGGATGTGTTTTTGGGCGTCTCCGATGCGACCGCGCTCTTCCCCGCGCTCGAACGGGCGTATGCGGGCGAGCGCGTCAACGCCGTGCACACGGGGCAGGAGGGGCGGGAGCGCGTCATCACCACGCCGCCCCATCTCAAATATCTCAAGATCGCAGATGGCTGCTTCAACCACTGCACTTACTGCCTCATCCCCAAAATACGGGGCAGATACCGCTCCTATCCCTTGGAGCAGCTCGTCGAAGAGGCGCGCTCTTTGGGCGAGACGGAGGAGCTCGTGCTCGTCGCGCAGGATACGACGCGCTACGGCGAGGATGGCGGCAAAAACAGATTGGTAGAATTGCTGCAAAAAATTTCCGAACTTGACAATATCTGTCATATTCGTCTGCTATACTGTTATCCGGAAGTCGTTACGGACGCGCTCATCCAAGAGATCGCGCGCAATCCCAAGATCGTCAAATATCTCGATATCCCCCTGCAGCACAGCGAAGACCGCATCCTCAAACTTATGGGGCGGCGGGGGAGCCGCGCGGAGTATCTCGCGCTGCTGCAAAAGCTCCGCACCGAGATCCCCGGCATCGCCGTGCGCACCACCTTTATTGCGGGCTTTCCTTCGGAGACGGAGGAAGAGCACGCGGCGCTCCTTGGCTTTTTGCAGGAGGCGCGCTTTGAAAACTGCGGCTTTTTCGCCTACTCGCGCGAGCCGGATACGCCCGCCTACAAGCTCAAAGGGCAGGTGCCCGCGCGCGTCAAGCAGCGGCGGGTACGCGCGCTCTATCGCGCGCAGCAGGAAATTTCCGCCGCCCGCCTGCAACGGTACGCGGGCAAAACGCTCGCCGTTGTGTGCGACGGCATCGATTACGAAAGATCGTGTTTCGTCGGAAGGGCGTACTTTCAGGCATACGGCATCGATGGCTGCGTCTACTTCACCGCACCCAAGGCGGAGGCAGGCAGAACGTACTCCGTTTTCATCGACCGCGCCGATGCTTACGACCTGTACGGAACCGTCAAGGAGGAACGCTCATGAACTTACCCAACAAGATCACGCTCACGCGCATCTGCATGATCCCCGTCTTCATCCTCTTCTTTTATCTGGATGTGTTGGACGGGTGGAACTTTCTCGCCGCGGCGATCGTCTTCGTGCTCGCCGCTTCCACCGATGCGCTCGATGGGCACATCGCGCGTTCGCGCAACCTCGTCACCAACCTCGGCAAGTTTCTCGATCCCATCGCAGACAAGGTGCTCGTCTCCACGGCGCTCATCCTGCTCCTCACCCGCGGCATCGTGTTCGAGGTCGATTTCTTCGCGGGCTGGGGGCTGATCGTCGCGGGCGTCTGCGTTGCCGTTATCTTGGCGCGCGAGCTCATCGTGAGCGGCTTCCGCATGATCGCCGCGGGGCGCAGCGTCGTGCTGGCGGCGGATAAGCTCGGCAAATTGAAGACGGTGTTTCAGGATGCCGCCATCGCGCTCATCCTCGCGGGCATGGCGTTCTTGGATGCGCGCGGCGGGCAGATCGTCGCCATCGTTGGCATCTTCTGCTTCTATGTCTGCACGCTGCTCACCCTCGTCTCGGGCGTCAACTATATCGTCAGGAATAAGGCGGTGCTCTCGGAGCCGTCCGCCAAGGAGGATGAGGAGGCGCAGGCGTGAAGTACGCGGGCATCGTGCTGCGCAACAATAAAAATTGCCTCTCTTCCGTCGACTGCGCACCCGTGTTCGATGCGCTCCTTGCGGGCGGGGTCTTCCTCGATGAGCTCGTCTATCTTCCCTACGATTGCCCGAGCAGGGTCTCCGCGGCGCTCCTGCGCCTCTCCACCGAGTGCGACGGGGTCTTCCTCGTCTGCGCCCGTGTGCTCGCGCCCTCCGCAAAGGAAGCCGTCTCCGTCGCCGCCGAGGCGGCGTTCGAGGAGGAATACCTGCTCGATACGGAGGATTGCCTCTTTGCGGTGCTTCCGGAGGGGGAGCGCGGCGCGGAGCTCGTGCGGGAGGAGGTCGTGCCCCGCATCAACAGGCGCCGCCGCCGCACCTTTGCGCGCGTGGTGCTGCGCACCGTCTCCGCCCCGCAGGAAAAGCTGCGCACCCTTTTGAAGGCTGCGGAGGAAGCGGGCGGCGGCAAGCTCTCCGTGCACGCCTCCGAGGCATACGGCTGCGCCCGCATCGAGGTGCTCTACGATCAGGAGACGCCCAAAATGGCAGCCGACGAAGCCGTGCGCATCCTTGCCGAGGGGCTCAAAGAGTATGTGTATGCGATGGAGGATGTCTCGCTCGCCGAGCGCCTCGTCGCCGCGCTCAAATTGCACAAGCTGCATATCTCTACGGCGGAGTCCTTCACGGGGGGCGGCGTCGGGCGGGAGATCGTCCGCGTGAGCGGGGCAAGCGCCGTCTTTTACGAGGGCGTCAACGCCTACGATAACAAGGCAAAGCACGAGCGCCTCGGCGTGAGCGAATTTACGCTCATGGATAAGGGCGCCGTGTCAGACGAGACCGCCTACGAAATGGCGGCAGGGCTGCTGCGCGGCGGGCATTGCGACGTGGCGATCGCAACCACGGGCATTGCGGGACCGGATGCGGACGGAACGAACAAACCCGTCGGGCTGTGCTATATCGCCGTCGGCACGCGCGAGAAGGTGCGCGTCTTCCGCTTTCAGCTCACAGGCAGCCGCGAGACGGTAACGCAGACTGCGATCAATTTGGCGCTCTTTCTCGCTTATAAAGAGATCGCATAAATTTTGGAATATCGAAGGAGAATTGATATGAACGAAGAAAAACTCAAAGCGCTCGATGCGGTGCTTTCGCAGATCGAAAAGGCATACGGCAAGGGCGCGATCATGAAGCTCGGCGAAAACGCGGGCAACACGGATATCGAGGTCATTCCCACGGGCTGCCTCGCGCTCGATTTGGCGCTCGGGATCGGCGGGCTCCCCCGCGGCAGGATGGTGGAGATCTACGGGCCCGAATCTTCGGGTAAGACGACGGTCGCCCTGCACGCCGTTGCCGAGGCGCAGAAGCTGGGCGGCGTCGC
>CALVLO010000063.1 GCA_944338265.1 uncultured Clostridia bacterium | reverse complement strand
GATCGGTACCTCCTTCGAACAGGCGATCATGAAGGCGGTGCGCGGCGCGGAGATCTCGCTCGATACGCTCGATCATCCCAAGTTCGAACATATGAGCGTGGAACAGCTCCGCGAGGAACTGCACAAGACGACGGACGAGCGCCTCTTTGCCGTGTTTGCAGCGCTCAAGCGCGGGATCTCCGTCGACGAAGTGTATGCGATCACCATGATCGACAGATGGTTCTTGAATAAATTCCTCAATCTCGCCAACTACGAGAAGGCGATCGAGGGCAAAAAGCTGAGCAAGGCGCTCTACCTCGAGGGCAAGCGCATCGGCTTCCCCGATAAGGCGCTCGCGCGCATTTCGGGCGAAAAGCTGCCCGCGCACCGCCGCGCCGTCTTCAAGATGGTGGATACCTGCGCCGCGGAGTTCGCCGCGCAGACGCCGTACTTCTATTCGACGTATGATGAGCTCGATCACGACGAGGCGCTGCCCTTCGTCAAAAAGAGCACCAAAAAGCGCATCATCGTCATCGGCTCGGGTCCCATCCGCATCGGGCAGGGCATCGAGTTCGATTATTCCTCCGTCCATTGCGTCTGGACGCTCAAAGAGCTCGGCTATGAGGTCGTCATCATCAACAACAATCCCGAGACGGTCTCCACCGACTTCGATACGGCAGACAGGCTGTACTTTGAGTCGCTCACGCCCGAAGATGTGCAGAACGTCATCGACGTAGAGAAGCCCTACGGCGTCGTCATCACTTTCGGCGGGCAGACGGCGATCAAGCTGTGCGGCTATCTCGATAAGGCGGGCGTCCGCATTCTCGGCACAAGCGCCGATTCCGTCGATATGGCGGAGGACAGGGAGCGCTTCGATGAGCTCCTGGAAGAGTTCCATATCGCCCGCCCGAAGGGGCTTACCGTCATGACCAAGGAGGAGGCGCTCAAAGCCGCCGAAACGCTCGGCTATCCCGTGCTCCTTCGCCCGTCTTACGTCATCGGCGGGCAGAATATGACCATCGCCTTCACGGAAAACGATATCTCGCGCTATATGGACGTCATCCTGGCGCAGCATATCGAAAATCCCGTGCTGTGCGATAAGTATCTGATGGGCAGCGAGCTCGAAGTGGACGCCATCTCCGACGGGGTGGACGTGCTCATCCCCGGCATCATGCAGCACATTGAGCGTGCGGGCGTGCACTCGGGCGATTCCATTGCCGTCTATCCGCCCTATCATCTGAGCGATGCGATGCTCGAAAAGATCGTTGATATCTCCACCAAGCTTGCGCTCTCGCTCAAAACGAAGGGGCTCATCAACATTCAATACCTCATCTATCAGAATCAGCTCTACGTCATCGAGGTCAACCCGCGCGCTTCGCGCACCATCCCGTATATTTCCAAGGTGACGGGCGTGCCCATGGTGGAACTTGCCACCAAGATCATGGCGGGCGCCAAGCTCAAAAAGTTGGGCTTCGGCACGGGGCTGTATCCCAACTCGCCTTACGTCGCCGTCAAGGTGCCCGTGTTCAGCTTTGAAAAGCTCAACGACGTCAACTCGCAGCTCGGTCCCGAGATGAAGTCGACGGGCGAAGTTCTGGGCATCGGCAAGACGATCGAAGAGGCGCTCTTCAAGGGGCTCGTCTCGGCGGGCTTTAAGATGCACCATCCCACCAAGGAGAATCCCGTCGGCGTCTATTTCACCGTCAACGATCAGGATAAGTTCGAGATCGTCTCCATCGCCAAGAAGTTTGCCGATCTCGGCTGCAGCCTGTATGCAACGGCGGGCACGGCGAAGGTCATCTCCGAACTCGGGATCGACGTCACCGTCGTCGACCGCCTCAAAGCCACCAAGCAGGTCTCCAAGCTGATGGACGAGGGCAAGATCGGCTATATCATCTACACGGGTAAGACGGATGTCGACTCCATCGCCGATTATATCGAGCTGCATCACCACGCCATTCTGCTCGGCATTACCGTGCTCACTTCGCTGGATACGGCAAACGCTCTGTGCGACAGCATTGCAAGCAAGTTCACCGAGTACAACACCGAGCTTGTGGATATCAACGATCTCCGCACCAAGAAGACGGAGCTTGCATTCACCAAGATGCAGTCTTGCGGCAACGACTATATCTACTTTGAGGATCTCGAAGGGAAGATCACCTGCCCCGAATCGCTTGCCATCAACTTTGTAGACCGCCATTACGGTATCGGCGGCGACGGCATCGTGCTCATCGAAAAGTCGGAGGTCGCAGATGCCAAGATGCGCATCTTCAACAAGGATGGCTCGGAAGGGCAGATCGCGGGCAACGCCATCCGCTGCGTCGCGAAGTACCTCTACGAGAAGGGGATCGTCAAAAAGGAGACGATGACCATCGAATCGCTCAGCGGCGTCAAGGAGGTCAAAGTATATTCCTTCGGCGGCGTCGTCACGTCCGCGAGCGTCGATCTCGGAAAGGCAGAGCTGCGCGGCACCTGCATCCCGTCCGTGTGGATGGGGGAGACGGTCGTCGGACAGCCGATGGAGCTGGACGAAAAGACTTATCACGTCACACTCGTCAATCTCGGCAACCCGCACTGCGTCATCTTCTGCGATAAGGTGGACGATGTGCCCGTCTCCACGCTCGGTCCGCGCATCGAGAACAGCGAATACTTCCCTGCCAAGACGAATGTGGAGTTCATCCGCGTCGTCAACGAGAGCACGGTGAAGATGCGCGTCTGGGAGCGCGGCAACGGTGAGACGTGGGCATGCGGCACGGGCGCCGCGGCGGCAGCCGTCGCATGTGTTTTGAACGGGCTGTGCAAACGGGATACCGATATCACCGTCAAGCTCAAGGGCGGCGACCTCATCGTGCGCTACGGCTCGGACGGGAGCGTCACACTCACGGGCGGCGTGGAAAAGATCTACGAAGGGACGGTGGAGTTCTGATGGCGCGCGGCGCGCTGTACGAAGAGAGCGCCATCGCCGCAGATGAGCGCAGCGAGCGCAGGAAGTATCAGATCTTTCATGTGGCGAGCATCGTGTGCGTCGTGCTCATCACCATCATGATCTTTCTCATTTTTGCGCTTCTCCCGAGCGTGATCGGTGCCAACAAGGGCGTGGCGCTCGCCATTGCGCTCATCTTTTGGTTTCTTCCGCTCCTTTCGTTTGTCGGGTTCTTCTTCCTCTTCTGGAAGCTCAAACGTCGCTTCAACCTGAGCTTCGATTACACCTTCGTGCAGGATGAGCTGCGCATCACCAAAGTCTTCAACGGGAAGTCGCGCAAGCATCTCGTCACGCTCAAAGCCGATCAGATGCTCAAGATCGGCTATGTGGAAGGGGAGTCCTACCGCCGTCTTTCGGCGGGGCTGCGGGGCAAAAAGCCCGTGATCCTTACGCCCAACCGCGAACCCATGGAGGGGAAGGTATTTGCCTATATCCACTATTCCACGTCCATTGAGAAGACGCTGTATATTTTGGAATGCCGCAAAGAGCTCTTGGAGTATGTCGTCTTTGCGGCGGGAAGGAATAAGTTCGATCCCTCATGATCTATCTCGATAATGCCGCCACGACGCGCCCGCTCGCGGGCGCCGTCGCAGAGGCGGAAACATACCTCAAAGAGCTGTATTTCAACCCTTCCGCGCGCTATCATGGCGGCGCGGAAGTTTCTCGTATGCTTTCCCGCGCGCGGGAGTTTCTCGTCGGCGCCGTTGCCGATCCTGCCGAGTTTGAGCTGATATTTACTTCGTGCGGAACGGAGGCGGATGATCAGGCGATCTTCTCTGCGGCGCGGCGGGGCAACGCCGTGACGACGGCGGGCGAACATGCCGCCGTGTTCGAAAGCTATAAGGCATTAAAAAATCGCGGCGTAGAACCGCGTTTTGCACCGATCTTATCGGACGGGCGCGTCGACGAAGCAGCGCTTCTCTCCCTTGTGGACGAGAAAACGAGCCTCGTTTCCGTCGTGCACGTCAATAACGAGACGGGCGCGGTGAACGATATTGCATCGCTTGCCAAAAAGGTCAAACAAAAAAATCCGCGCACCGTATTTTTGAGCGACGGCGTGCAGGCATTCGGGAAGATCCCCGTGCGCCTCACAAAAGAGATCGATTTTTATTCCGTCAGCGCGCATAAGATCGGCGGCGTCAAGGGGACGGGGGCGCTCATCCGCAGAAAGGGCTGTACCGTGCTCGCGCCGCACATCTTCGGCGGAGGGCAGGAAGGCGGCATGCGGAGCGGGACGGAGAATACCTTCGGGATCGCCTGCTTTTTGCATGCGGCGCAGGCGAAGTTTGCATTGCTCCGCGCCGATGGCGAGCGCCTGCTTGCGCTGCGGGAGCGCCTTTGGTCGCTGCTCGATCATGCGCTCTTTACGCGCATTTCGCCCGAGGACGGTTCGCCCTACATCCTCACCGTCTCGGCGGAGGGGCTGCGCGGCGAGATCTTGCAGCGCGAGCTGTGGGATATGGGCGTCGCGGTGGGAACGGGCAGTGCGTGCAGTTCCAAAAAGCCGTTCAGCCGCGTCATTGAGGCGTGCGGCTACGGCGAGAAGACGCTCTACGGCGTGCTCAGGATGAGTTTCTCTCCCGAGACGACGGCGGAGGAGATCGAGCATGCGGCGGAGGCGGTCAACGCCGCCGTGCGCGCAAGAAGAGAGGCTTGATTTATGGAAAAAGTGATCATCATCCGCTATGCGGAGATCCATTTGAAGGGGAAGAACCGCGGCTATTTTGAGCGCGTGTTCTCCGTCAATCTCGAAAAATCGCTCAAAGGCATCCGCCATGAGCTCAGGCGCATGAGCGGGCGCTACCTTGTTGCCGCCTTTGCGGAGGAGGATGCGGAGGAGATCGAGCGTCGCATCGCGCGCGTGTTCGGCGTGCATTCCTATTCGCGCGGGTATCTTACGGAGAGCGATATGGAGAGCATCGTCGCGGCGGCAACGCGCGTCTGTCCTCAAACGGGCACCTTTAAGGTGGATACGCACCGCGGCGATAAAAAATATCCGTTGACTTCGATGCAGCTGAATGCCGAAGTTGGCGCAAAATTGTTGGAGGCGTATCCCGCCCTCAAAGTCGATGTGCATACGCCCGAGGGCTGCGTCTACCTTGATATCCGCGATGGCGGCAAGACACTCGTGTTCGGCAGCTTTGAGGCGGGTGCGAACGGCATGCCCGTCGGCACTTCGGGGAAGGGGCTCTTGCTCATTTCGGGCGGGATCGACTCGCCCGTCGCGGGGTACATGATGGCGAAGCGGGGGATGAACGTCTCCTATCTGCATTTTCACAGCTATCCCTACACCAACGAACAGGCGAAGGATAAGGTCGTGACGCTTGCTCGCATCCTCTCCCGCTATACGGGGGAGGGCTCGCTCATGACGGTGAGCGTAACGCACATTCAGGAGGAGATCCACAAAAAGTGCGCCGCGGAACTCAACGTGACGCTGCTGCGCCGCTTCATGTTCCGCATTGCCGAGCGCATCGCCAAAAAGACGGGCGCGCAGTGTCTCATCACGGGGGAGAGCTTGGGGCAGGTCGCCTCGCAGACCATCGAGGGGATGACTTCCTCCAACGCCGTCGTTACGCTGCCCGTGCTGCGTCCGCTCGTCGGGTTCGATAAGGAGGAGATCATCGTCCGCGCCAAACAGATCGGCACCTTCGAGACTTCCGTCCTGCCCTACGAAGACTGCTGCACCGTGTTCCTGCCCGAATTTCCTGCCATCAAGCCAAAACTCTCCTTCATTGAAGCGGAGGAGGGGAAGCTCGATGTTGCCTCGCTCGTGGAAGAGGCAGTCGGGACGTTGGAGCGCATCGCATTTTAATCGGTCCACCAATCTTCGGGAAGGGCCGTGCTCTGCGGTACGGCAATTTCGGGCAAAGTTACGGCGGTGCCGCGCCGCCCCTGATAGACGGGGCAGACGGTGTAGACGTATTTTTCGCCGGGTAAAATGCAATTGTCGCAGATGGTATTTTGATATTTTCCGCTGTAAATCGTGGTAATTTTGCCACGATTTTCTCTTTTTATCTCATAATCATAGTACTTTGTCTGACATAGTACTATGCGAACGCTGCCATTTTTGTAATTGATAGCGGGCGTTTGGATGGTCGGGCAGGAGAATTGCGTACTTCTCTCCTGTGGCATGGCGCATCTGCGGAAGAGTTCCTCGCGGTCCGTTCCTGCGGGCGCGGCGGGGTCTGCGAGGAGCAGGATGTGCCGCTCGTCGTAAGCCGTCTTATCGTAGCGCAGATGCACGGCGTCTTCGGAGCCATCGAACGCGCGCGGCGCGCCGCCCGCGTAAAGCGCCTTCAGAATGCGCAAAGTCTCGTTTGCCGGCAATCCGCCGCCCGTCGTTTTCACGGGCGCATTGTCTGCGTTGCCCATCCACGCGGCGACGACGTGCTCGCGCGTGTAGGAGATGCAGTAGGCATCCGTGTTGCCCTCCGCGCCTTCGGCGGTGCCCGTCTTGGCGCAGACGGGAAAGGGGAGCGTTCTGAGTTTTTTTGCCGTGCCTTCTTTGACGGCGGTTTGGAGCATATCGCTCATGATGGCGCACACATCTTCGGAAAATACTTTTGCCGCATGGGGCGCGTGCGCATATAGGACGTGCCCGTTTTCATCCTCCACGCGGGCGATGGTCTGCGCCTTGGAAAAATGACCGTTTTCCGCAAAAGTCGCATAGGCATCGGCGAGTGCGGGGAGAGAATATCCGTGCCGCATGCCGCCGAGGGCGAGTGCGAGCGAGGCGTCATCTTCTTCGACGGGCAGCCCCATGCGGGAAAGATATGCGGCGGCGCGCTCCACACCGAGCGCGTTCAAAATTTTCACGGCGGGAATGTTTACGCTGTGTGCAAGGGCGTACCGCGCGCTCATATACTGCCCCGTTGCGCCGCCGAGATCGTCCGGGCAATATCCGTTGAAGTCGGTTTTTTCGTCTAAGATGGGCGTCGCGGGGCAGATGAGGTTTTCCTCCAACGCGGGCGCATAGACGGCGAGCGGCTTGATGACGGAGGCGGGCAGGCGCGGCGGGGTACCCGCCGTCGCGTGCAGGGCGCGGATCGCCTGTCTTTGGTTGTCTCGCACGAGCAGGCAGACATCGCTCTCGCAGGTGCATGCCTCCAATGTTTTTTGCAGGGCGCTGTTGCAGTAGGTATAGATGCGGAGCGAGCCCCAATCGCCCGATTTTGCATCGGGGAAGAGGGCGGCGAGCTCCTCGTATACACGCGCGAGGTAGGCGCTCGGCGCGCAGGTGGTGGCGGGAGCTTCTGGCAGAGGGGCGTTTTTGGCTTCGCGCGCCTGCGTCTCGCTCAAATAGCCCTGCTGCGCCATGAGTTCGAGCACGAGATCGCGCCGCGCTTTGCATGCCGCGGCATCGCGGAAGGGGGAATAGCGGTTGGGCGAGCGGATGATGGCGGCGAGCATCGCGCCCTCGGCGGGGGAGAGCTTTTCCGCCTGCTTGCCGAAGTAATAGCGGGCTGCGCTCTCGATTCCGGAGGCGCCGTGACCGAAATATATGGAATTGAGATAGAGCGCCAAGATCTCATCCTTGGTGTAATGTTTCTCCAAAAGGCGGGCGAGCTTGATCTCTTTCAGCTTGCGGGAGATCGTCTTTTCGCTCGTCAGGTGCGTGTTTTTGATGAGCTGCTGCGAGATGGTGGAAGCGCCCTCGCGGAAGGAAAAGCTCGTGAGATTGCGCCAGCCTGCGGCGAGCATGCGCCTGAGATCGATGCCGTGGTGCGTATAAAAACGCTTGTCTTCCACGGCGATAAAGGCGTTTTTTACATGATCGGGAAGCTCTGCTTCGTCTGCGCTTGCGCGGACGGCTTCCGTCTCCATTTCCTCCCCGTCGCCGTCATAAAAGGTGAGGGAGGTATGTTCGAGGGCGAGTTTGTCCCTATCGAGGCGGACGCCCGCCGTTACGCCGACGGCGTACAGGATGCAGGCGAGCGCGAGCACGGCAAGGCTCCCGAAGACGATGGCAGAGATCGTAAGTGCGCGTTTCATCGGTTAGAGTATGTGCGCTTTCGGAAAAATTTTCTCACGCCCGCGCGCATAACTTGAAAAAACGCGCGGTTTGTGTTATAATAAAAAACCGTAAACAGGGAGGATGGGGCTATGACGCTTCAAGAGATCGTAGAGGAGAGCGGGCGCATCGTCTTTTTCGGGGGTGCGGGCGTCTCGACGGAGAGCGGGATCCCCGATTTCCGCAGCGAGGACGGGCTGTATCGCCAAAAGTATGCCGTCCCGCCCGAAACAATGCTGAGCGCACCCTTCTTTCATGCCCATCCCGAGGAATTTTTTGCCTTTTATCGCGATAAAATG
>CALVLO010000062.1 GCA_944338265.1 uncultured Clostridia bacterium | reverse complement strand
GAAATTCTTTTGCAAGCAAGACTTTCTCCTCGTGTCGGACACAAATTGCCGCTGAGAAAGGCAATTCCTTAGTTCGCCATGCGCGCACAGCGCACCGCGCTGCTGCGCATTACGCATGGCTCACCCTCAAAGAGGGAGGCAAGTTATAATCCCTCGCGCAAGCAGGGGTCTCACGCAAGTAGACCTTGCGTTACTTCGGCTGCGCTCGTGCGCCGCTTCGCGTCGGACGGGCAAGTTTTTTGCCGACAAAGGCAAAAAACTCATTTCGCGGCGTGCGCACACCGCACTGCGGTGGTGCGCATAACGCGGCGCTCAACCCTGCGCCCGCGCCCCACATTTGCGCATACCTGCGCTCGTCGCGACAAGGCGCATTTTGTGGGCATTCGGCTATGCCGAACGCCGCACTTTTTACGCCTGTCGCTCCTCTTCACGAAAATCTTTTCTGCAAAAATATTTTCGTGATTGCTACGGCACATTTTTCAGAAAGTGAGCCGCCGCGTGCTATACTGTTGCGAAAACAGCGGCGGCGAGGAAAACCGCGCACAAAGCATAGCGACTGCGGGGTTTTCCTGAAACTCACGGAATTTCTTTTTGTCAGTTCAAAAAGAAATTCGTGAACATTTTATAGTATATTTTCCAACACCAATCTGTCAAACGGGACGCTCTCCATAAAATCGGAAGGGCGGAAGGCGACGTGGTTGAACTTCGCATAGTTGAAAATGTGCGCCTTCAACAGCACGGGCGTCGGTACGTCAAGCTCGCCGCAGATCTCGGTCAGGTACTCGAAAAAGCGCGAATAGGAAAATTTTTCCTCGCGGGAGTAGGTGGTTTGGCGGAGGATGTGCCCCTCCTGCATGACTTTTGCCCAAATGCGGAACATATTCCCATTATACGAAATCTCCCCGAAAAAAGCAAATATATTTGACTTGAAAGCGCATATATAGTATAATGTGGAAAAATCGGCAAGGCGGGCAGTATGCCGCGGGGAGGAGCATATGAACAAACTTGAGAGAGATATCCTTGATATTTTGAGCGAGGATTGCCGTGCGGACGCGGCGCGCGTCGCCGTTATGCTCGGCAAGCCGGAGGAAGAGGTGCGCACCGCCATCCGCGAGATGGAAAAGCGCGGCACCATCGTCAAGTACACCGCCATCGCCAACCTCGACGAAGAGGAGGATGAGTGCGTGGAGGCGCTCATCGAAGTCAAGATCGCGCCGCGCAGCGGCTCGGGGTTCGACGGCGTTGCCGAAGAGATCGCAGGGCACGAAGAGGTGAAAACGCTCTATCTGATGAGCGGCGCTTACGATTTTCTCGTCATCGTCGAGGCGAAGTCCATCAAGTCCGTCTCGCGCTTCGTCTCGGAGTGCATCTCCACCTTCGACTGCGTGCTCTCCACCGCAACGCACTTCATCTTAAAAAAATATAAGATCGAGGGCGCGGTCACCTTTGGGAAAGAGAAGAAGAGGAGGCTCTCCGTACAGCCATGAGAGACTTTCTCATTCCGCGGGCAAAGGCGCTCAAGCCGAGCGGCATCCGCAAATATTTCGACATTGTGGAGACCCTTCCCGATGCGATCTCCCTCGGCGTGGGCGAGCCCGATTTCGTCACCCCGTGGGATATCCGCAGCGCGGGCATCCGCTCCATCCAGAAGGGATACACCCAATACACGGGCAACCGCGGGCTTTCCGAGCTGCGCGCGCTCATCTCGCGCTATCTTTTGGAGCGCTTCGGCGTAGCGTACCCCGCAGAGCACATCATCGTCACGGTGGGGGCGAGCGAGGGGATCGATCTTGCGCTGCGCACCACCTGCGAGGCGGGCGACGAGGTGCTCGTGCCCGACCCTGCCTACGTCTCGTATGCGCCCATCGTCTCGCTCTCGGGCGGGACGCCCGTCTGCGTGCCGTGCAGGGCGGAGAACGGCTTCATTCTCACGCCCGAGGCGCTCGAAGGGGCGATCACGCCCAAGACGAAGAGCCTCATCCTCGCCTATCCCAACAACCCCACGGGCGGGATCATGACGAAAGAGCAGCTCGAAGCCATCGTGCCCGTCATTCAAAAGCACGATCTGCTCGTCATTTCCGATGAGATCTATGCCGAGCTCACCTACGGCGGGCGGCACTGTTCCATTGCTTCGCTCCCCGGCATGAAGGAGCGCACCGTGCTTCTTTCGGGTTTTTCCAAGGCGTTCGCCATGACGGGCTGGCGCGTCGGCTTTACCTGCGCGCCCGAGGCGCTCGATAAAGCCATGCTCAAAGTGCACCAATATACCATGCTGTGCGCGCCGCGCACCTCGCAGCACGCCGCCGTCGCGGCGCTTGCGGGCGGCTTTTCGGATGCGTTCGCCTCGGTGGAGAAGATGCGCGCCGAGTACGATAAGCGCCGCCGCTACCTCGTTTCCGCATTCAACGGGATGGGGCTTTCCTGCTTCGAGCCGCGCGGGGCGTTCTATGTGTTCCCCTCCGTCGCCGCGACGGGGCTGACGGGCGAACAGTTTGCCGAGCGTCTTCTCATGGAGGAGCAGGTCGCCGTCGTTCCCGGGAACGCCTTCGGCGCGTGCGGAGAGCATCATGTGCGCTGTTCCTATGCAACGGGGATGGCGGAGCTCGAAGAGGCAGTTGCGCGAATCGGGCGGTTTGTGCAAAAATTGCGGGAAAATTGAGCCGCGCGCCACAAAGTAGGTTGACAGCGCGCATAAAATAGGGTATAATGGCAACCGTTGAGAGAATGCCGTGATTTCCGAGCTCTTCGGAAATCACGGTCATCTTTTAAGGCACCGCAAGATCTGCGGGAAAAGTGAGGAAGAATATGGCAGAATTTCCCATGACGCAGCAGGGCTACGACGAGGCGGTAAAAAAGCTCGAGTACCTGCAAAAAGTCAAGCGCGCAGAGATCGTGCAGCGCATCGCCGAGGCGCGCAGCCACGGCGATCTTTCCGAGAACGCCGAGTACGATGCCGCGCGCAACGAGCAGGCGGCGAACGAGCGCGCCATCGAGGAGCTCGAATATCAGGTGAAGAACGCCGTCGTCATCGAAGAGAGCGCGGATACTTCCGCCGTCCACTTCGGCTCCGTCGTCACCGTGCACGATCTGGACTTCGATGAGGATATCGTCTATACCATCATGGGCACGACGGAGGCGGATCCGATGAAGAACATCATCTCCAACCAATCCCCCGTCGGGCAGGCGCTCATCGGGCACAAGAAGGGGGATACGGTCACCGTGAAGGCGCCCAACGGAGAATATCAACTCAAAATTTTGAAGATCGACTGATCAAAGGGCTTTTATGGAAGAGATCATCGGCGAGGAGGAGCGCGCCCTCTCGGAGCAGGCGCGTATCCGCCTCGAAAAACTTATCAAACTTGCCGCGGAGGGGAACGATCCCTTCCGCAAGACGCAGTTCCCCGTGACCGCCCGCTCGGCGGAGGTAAAGGGGGACTTTTCGGCATGGGAAGGCAAAGAGGTCTCCGTCGCGGGCAGGCTGATGAGCCGCCGCGTGATGGGAAAGGCGTCTTTTTCCCACATTCAGGACGGCGCGGGCAGCATCCAGATCTACGTCACCCGCCAAGACGTGGGCGAGGACGTGTACGCCGCCTACAAAAAGGACTATGATATCGGCGACGTCGTCGGCATCCGCGGCAGGGTGTTCAAGACGCAGACGGGCGAGGTGAGCATCCACGCCACGCATTTGGAGATGCTCTCCAAATCCCTTCTCCCGCTGCCCGAAAAGTACAACGGGCTGCAAAACGTCGATATGAAGTACCGCCTGCGCCATGTCGACCTCATTATGAACGGCGATGTGCGGGAGACCTTCCGCCGCCGCTCGGCGATCATGCGCGCCATCCGCGCCTACCTCGATGGGCACGGCTTTATGGAGGTGGAGACGCCCGTTTTGCTGACGCTCGAGATCGGCGCCGACGCCCGCCCGTTCAAGACGCATCATAACGCGCTCGACCTCGATATGTATCTGCGCATCGAGACGGAGCTCTACTTAAAGCGCCTCATCGTGGGCGGGTACGAAAAGGTGTACGAGGTAGGGCGCATCTTCCGCAACGAGGGGATGGATGCCTCGCACAATCCCGAGTTCACCACCATCGAAATGTATCAGGCGTACGTCGATTTCCGCTACATGATGGACTTCATCGAGGGGCTCTATCAGAGCGTCGCCAAGGAGGTCTGCGGCACGTTGCAGCTCCCTTGGCAGGGCAATCTCATCGATCTTTCCAAGTGGGAGCGCCTCACGATGACGGAGGCGGTGAAAAAGTATTCGGGCGTGGATTTTGCCGCCATTTCTTCCGACGAAGCGGCGCGCGCCGCCGCCAAGGAGCACGGCGTCGAGCTCGAAAAGGGCAAGGATACCAAGGGGCATATCCTCGCGGCGTTCTTCGATGCCTTCGTCGAGGATAAGCTCATCCAGCCCACGTTTATCTATGACTATCCCGTGGAGATCTCGCCGCTTGCCAAGCGCAAGCCGGAAGATCCCACTATGACCGAGCGCTTTGAGTACTTCATCAACGGCATGGAGATGGGCAACGCCTTCTCCGAGCTCAACGATCCCATCGATCAGCGCGCCCGCATGGAGGCGCAGGCGGCGAAAAAGCGCGCGCAGGGCGCGAACGCCGAGGTGGACGAAGACTTTTTGAATGCGCTCGAGTACGGCATGCCGCCCACGGGCGGCTTGGGCATGGGGGTGGACCGCTTCGTTATGATGCTCACCGATAGTTCGAGCATCCGCGACGTGCTCTTATTCCCCACCATGAAACCGAAGAAATAGGCATCGGGAAGGCACGGAAGGGGTTCCGTGCCTTTTCGGGAACTTGTAAGGAGGCGCGCATGGACGCAAGGATCACAAAACAACGGCTCGGCAATCTGCTCTCCTACGATTGGCTGAAGATGCTCGCCGCCGCAGCGGCGGCGGTCCTTTTGGTCGTGGTCATCTTTATCGCCACGGCGACGCGCGCCGCCAACTATCAGAAGTTCATTGTCTACGCCTATACCGATGTGAGCAGCGGGGAGGACTTCGGCTACCTCGGGCGCACGCTCAAAGAGGGCGGCGTGCTCTCTTACGACGTGCTCGATACGGGCACGGAGAAGTTCGAGGCAAACACGCGCTACGATATGTTCGGGCTGCGCCGCAGCACGGGCGAGGGCACCGTCATGTTCATCTCGGACGTGCGCGTCTACAAGACGGACGAGCAGGGCAACGAGGTGCTCGATGAGAACGGGCTGCGCATCGTCGAAAAGGAATCCGTCCTCCATGAGTTCGCGATGGGCGGCGCGGTCAATCCCGATCGCTACACCGCCTCCGTCGTGTACGATTCGCGCTACTATTTGGAAATGTGCGAGGCGTACCTCGTCACCTTCTTCGGCGAGGATTGGCAAACTGCCGCCGAGCCGGATGCGGAGGCGGTGCGCGAGAGCTTTTTCGCCCGCAACAGCGGGGACAAGCGGTACAAGACGAAAGCCTCCCGCGAGGCGGGCGTCGCCGACGAGCGGCAGCGCCTTCTCGACTTGCGCGATGACTTCAAAGAGGTGCTCGCGCTCTTTGCGCGCGGCGTCTACACGCATACCGTGTACGAGGGCGAAGCGGAGGACGGCACGCGCTACGACTCGGCGCTCGGCATCAACCTCGGCAAGCTCGAGGGCATCGGGCGGCTTGCCTATTATACCGACGATGAGGGCAACCATCACACGGACAAGCTCAATCTCGTGATCATCTATAACAATTACGGCGAGGCGAACGGCATGCTCTACGAGCCGATCACCTTCCTGCGCTGGCTGTACGAGGAGTACGGCGCGTGAACAGGGCGGTGCTGCGCGGCTGCCGCATCTATGCGATGCTGCGCGCGCAGAAAAAGCATATCTCCTTCCACACCCCGGGGCACAAGCGCGCGGGCATGGATATTACCGAGCTCGCCTATTCGGATAACCTTCTCTCGCCCACGGGCGTGCTCGCCCGCACGCAGGAGGAGCTTGCCCGTATCGTCGGGGCGGAGGCGAGCTTTCTGTTGACGGACGGCAGCACCTGCGGCATTTTTGCCATGCTGTACGCCCTGCGCGAGGGGGGCGGGCGGCGGATCGCCCTGCCTGCATATGCGCACAGGAGCGTCTTCAACGCCTGCGGGGTGTTGGGGTTCGAGCCCGTCTGTATGGAACAGCCCCGCCGCCGCGGCATCCCCGCGCAGCCCTCCGAAAGCGAGATGGCGCGCGCGTTGGCGGGGGCGGATGCGCTCCTTCTCACCTCGCCCGATTATTACGGGTTTTTGCCCGAGCTTGCCGCGGCGCGGAAGCTGTGCGACGGCGCGGGAAAGCCCTTGCTTTTGGACGGCGCGCACGGATCGCACCTCAGGGGCACGCCCTGTTATGCGGGGATATATGCCGACCTTTGGGTGGACGGCGTGCACAAGTCCCTTCCCGCGCTCACGCAGGGGGCGCTCGTCTCGGCGAAGGGTGCGTGGGCGGCGCGGTTGGAGGCGGGGGTGCAGACCTTCCGCACCACCTCACCCTCCTATCCCATCATGGCGAGCGTGGAGTACGCCGTGCGGCTGGGGCGGAACGCGCGCATCGAGGCGGCGGCGCTGCGGGCGCGGCGCGATCTGGGCGCCCTTGAAAACGACGATTGGACCAAGCTCGCCGTGCCCTTCGGGCGCTGTGCGGACGAGGCGGAGGCGCGCCTTGCAAAGCGCGGCATCTACTGCGAGTTCAACGACGGGAACTACCTCATGTTCTATCTCTCCCCCGCGACCAAGCTGCGGGAGCTCAAAAAGCTCGTGCATGCGGCGGCGCGCCTGCCGCGCGGAGAAATCGCCGATGCGCCCGCTGTCGCGGGCATGGGTGGGGGAAAAACCGTCTTGCTGCCCCCCAAAAGCGCCGTCGGGCGCACCTGCGCACGCGATTGCGGGCTCTTCCCACCCTGCATGCCCCTCGTGCGGCGGGGGGAGGCGGTCACTGCCGCCGCGGCAGAGCGGCTCGCCGCGGCACACAACACGTTCGGACTGACGGAGGGCATGCTCTCCGTCTATGAGGAGGCATGATGCGCACGCTCCTGCGATCGACAACGGCATACCATGCGGCACGGCGGGGCGGGGAGGCGGCGCACTTCACCCTCGTGCTCTTTCCCGACGAGCGGCTCTTGCGCCCGCTGTTGAAGGAGTGCGCCAAGGCGTTCTTTGCCGCGGAGGAGGGTTCGCGCACCGCGCGGCTCATTGAGGAGGAGAGCTATGCCGATTGCATCATCCTGCCCGCTGCGGGCGGGAAGCTCACGGCGGAACTCGCCGCGTCCATCGGCGAAGAGGCGATCCTGCGCCCCGTCGAGGGAGAGAAAAAGCTCTTTGTGCTCGACGCCCTGCATACCGCCGCGCCCCTCGTGCAAAATAAACTCTTGAAGCTCTTGGAGGAGCCGCCCGCGGGCGTGTATTTTTTGGCGGGTGCCCTCTCCGAGCACACGGTGCTGCCCACGGTGCGCTCGCGCGCCAACGTCATTGCCGAGCCTCCCTTTGCGGAGGAGAAGATCGCGGCGGCGCTTTCGCGCACGCATGCGGGGGAGGCGGGCATTGCGGCGGCAGCGGCGGCGTGCGGCGGCGTATATTCCGCCGCCGAGGACTTGCTTTCGGGCGGAGGGGAGGACTTCCGTCTCGCCGCGCGCCTGCTTACGGCGGATGCCCCCGAGGGGGTGTGCCGCGAGATCGGCGAAGCGGGGCGGCAGACGGTGTTTGCCGCGATGCGCCTTCTGCTGCGGGATGCGCTCCTGCTTTGTTTGGGGCAGGCGGAGTATGCCTCCTCCCGCACGGCGGAGGTGCGCGCGGTCGCGGCGCGCTATTCCCCCCAAGCACTTGCCGCGGCGCAGAACTTTGTTACACAGGCGGAGCGCGAGCTGCAATTTCACGCCAACATGGCGCAGGCGGCGCTCACCCTTTCTTTGCGGCTGAAAAAGGAGATCAGATCATGCCAAAAGTAGTTGTTGTAAAATTCAAGCGGGGCTGCAAGCCCTACTATTTCAGCGCGGGGAAGCACACGCTCTCCCGCGGGCAGGGCGTCGTAGTGGAGACGGCGCGCGGGCTGGAGTATGCCGTCGTCATCGACCCTTCGCGCGAGGTGGAGGAGAAGGAGATCGTCTCCCCCTTAAAGCCCGTCGTCCGCCCCGCTACGGAGAAGGACGATGCGGCGATCGCCGCCGCCGAGGCGCGCCGCCCGGAAGCCATCCGCATCTGCAAGGAGAAGGTCGCCGCGCGCGGGCTTCCCATGAAGATCATCGACTGCGAGTTCACCTTCGATGGCTCCAAGGTGGTGTTCACCTTTACCGCGGAGGGGCGCGTCGACTTCCGCGAGTTGGTGCGCGATCTTGCCTCCGTCTTCCGCATGCGCATCGAGCTCCGCCAAGTGG
>CALVLO010000061.1 GCA_944338265.1 uncultured Clostridia bacterium | reverse complement strand
GTGCACGAAATGGCAAAGGACGAGGCGCGCCACGGCGCAGGCTTCAAGGGTCTCTTGAAGAGATATTTCAACTGAACCGTATAAAAAACGCCCGAACGATCGGGCGTTTTTTTGCGCCCGTCCGCCTGCGCGGACGGGCGCATTCTTTTGCGGTATTTCTTCATGAAATTAGAATCGCGGTATTGACAGTCTCCCCATGAAATGATATACTATGAAAAGCCGAAAACGGCGGCAATCATTTCAGGCAGAAAAGGAGAAGCATTCATGAAGAAAATTTACGTCGGCGCAGCGTATTATCCCGAAATGTGGGAAGAGAGCGAAGTCGACCGCGACATCGTCCGCATGAAGGAAGCGGGCGTGAACGTTGTCCGCATCGCGGAGTTCGCATGGGGAAAAATGGAACCTGAAGAGGGGAAGTTCGACCTCGGGTGGATCGAACACGTCCTCGATAAGATGCAGAAGGCGGGCATCGGCGTCATCATGTGTACGCCCACCTGCACGCCGCCCAGATGGCTGCTCAATAAGTATCCGGAAACGCGCAGCATCGGCGCGTATCCCGAAACGCGCAGCGTCTTCGGGGACGGGAAACATGTGGAGGTATTTGCCCGTTGCCATCCGTGCAAGACTTCGCCCGTCATGCGCGAGAAAAACCGCATCATCGTCACGGAGCTTGCGAAGGCATTCGGAAAGCACCCCGCCGTCATCGGCTGGCAGATCGATAACGAGATCTATCCCTATGGTGACGGGTGCTACTGCCCGCTCTGCCAGAATAAGTTCCGCGCCTATCTCAAAGAGAAGTACGGCACGCCCGAGAACCTCAACGCGAAGTGGGGCATGCAGCGTTGGTCGCTCGAATACAAGTCCTTCGACGACGTCATCCCGCCCCTGCGCGTCCGGTGGGAGCATCCTTCCCTGCAAACGGAGTGGATGCGTTTCCATTGCGCGCAGATTGTCTCCTACGTCAACGCACAGGCGGAGATCCTGCACAAATACACGTCCGCTCCCGTCGGAACGGACATGATGGCGACCAATCTTCTCAGCTACGCCGATGTCAACGAGCAGCTCGACGTGGTGCAGTTCAACCATTACGAGCCCGCCGCGGGGCTCATCCGCACCGTTTTCAGTTACGACTTCCTGCGCACGATCAAGGATAAGCCCTTCTGGGTGACGGAGACGGAGGTGGGCTGGAACGGTAGTGCGTATGCGGAATTCGGTTACCGCCCCGAGGGCGCGTGCTATGTCAACACGTGGCTTCCCGTTGCGCGCGGCGGCGAGATGGTTGAGTATTGGCTCTTCCGCGCGCACCCCAACGGGCACGAGCTGGCGCACGGCGCGCTCTTCAACACGGCGGGCAGGGCGTACCGCGTCACAGAGGAAGTCGCCCGCGCGGCGGCGGAATTTGAAACGTGCCGCAGCCTGCTCACGGGCAGCGAAGTGCGTTCCAAGATCGCCATCCATTATTCTTCGACGGCGGTCATCAACTCCGTCAACGCGCCGCTCTTGAAAGATTACGATTACCGCGCCACCCTCATCGACCGCGTGCACGCCGCCTTCCGCCACTATAACGTGGACGTGATCGAGACCAATCACGCGCTCGAAGGGTACGACGTCCTGTTCTCGCCCTTCCTCTCCACCGTGGATGAAAAGGGGCTCAAAGAGCGCGTCATCGCATGGGTGAAGGCAGGCGGGACGTGGATCGTGGGACCCATGTCCGATATCATGACGGAATATTCGAGCAAGTACACGAACGCGCCCCATTCCTTCCTCGAAGAGCTTGCGGGCGTGTACACGAAGTACGAGCTCCCCGTTGCGAACGACGTTTACCGCGCCAAGTGGGCGGGCGGCGATGGCACGTTCGCGCTCTCCACCTGTTACAGCGCCTACGAACTCAAAGGCGCATCGGCGCTCGCCGTGTACGAGAACGGCGAATTTGCGGGGCTGCCCGTCATCACCGAGCACAAGGTGGGCAAGGGGAAGGTCATCCTCCTCGGCAGCCTGCCCGAGGCGGACGTTTTGCGCAGCTTTACGGGGCTCGCGCCCATCCTGCCCGCAAGCGAGAACGTCGTGCTCACCGCCCGCAGCGGGAAGGAAAGCGCCGTCATCGCCGTGGAGACGGGGAATAAGGAGGGCGTCGTCGTTTTGGACGGCGCGTACAAGAACGTGCTGCGCGGCATGCGCGTAGAGGGGACGCTCACGCTCGCCCCGTATGAAGTTGCCGTGCTCGTCAAATGTAAATAAGCGGCGGAAGCTGCTTGCGGCGGACGGGACGCCTGTTCCCTCCGCCGTTTTTTGTGCGCCGCGGCAAAAACGGGCGCAGCCAAAGTTTTCCATTTCCTTGCTTTTTTCGGCGGAGTATGGTATACTGTCTTTCAAAGGGCGCTGTGCGCCTGGTATATCTTCAAAAATAAGGAGGAAGGCGCAGTGGCGACGCCGAAGTACAAACGCATTCTTTTGAAGCTCTCGGGCGAGGCGCTCGCGGGCGAGCAGCGGTTCGGGCTCAACGAGGACGTCGTCTCCGAGGTCGTCGATCAGCTCGTCGAAGTGCACAAGATGGGCGTGCAGATCGGGCTCGTCATCGGCGGCGGCAACTTTTGGCGGGGGCGGCAGGGTACCAATATGGACCGCACCACCGCAGACCATATGGGCATGCTCGCCACCGTGATGAACTCGCTTGCGATGATGGACGCCATCGAGAAGAAGGGCATCCCCACCCGCGTGCAGACGGCGCTCATCATGACGTCCGTCGCCGAGCCCTACATTTTGCGCAAGGCGCTGCATCACTTCGAGAAGGGGCGCATCGTCATTATGGCGTGCGGCACGGGCAATCCGTATTGCTCCACCGATACCGCCGCGGCACAGCGTGCCTGCGAAATCGATGCAGACGTCCTTCTGATGGCAAAGAATGTAGACGGCATTTACGATAGCGACCCCGCCTCCAACCCCAATGCCAAGAAGTATGAGCATCTCACCTTCGGCGATATCATCAACAAGGGGCTCAAGGCGATGGATACGACGGCTGCGACCATGTGCATGGAGAACGACGTGCCCGTGCTCGCCTTCGGCCTTGGGGAGAAAAATTCCATCATCCGCGCCGTGTGCGGCGAAAAGATCGGCACGCTCATCTCCAAAGACTGAGCGGCAGAAAAATTATGTATCATCCGCAGCCATGCAAAGCGCTGTGAAAATAGGAGGATAGTATGATCGAAAACGAAGAAGTCGAGGAGATCTTCCTCATTTTGGAGGATAAGCTCGAGAAGACGGTCTCCGTCATGCAGGAGGAATTTTCCACCATCCGCGCGGGGCGCGCCAATCCGCACGTCCTCGATAAGATCCAGGTGGAGGCATACGGCGGTCTGAGCGCCCTCAACACGCTCGGCAACATCTCCGCGCTCGATGCGCGCTGCCTCGTCGTCAGCCCGTGGGATAAATCGCTGCTCAAAAACATCGAGAAGGCGATCCTCGCCTCCAATATCGGCATCACGCCAACCAACGACGGCACCGTCATCCGCCTCGTCTTCCCCGAGCTCACCGAGGAGCGCCGGAAAGATCTCGTCAAGCAGATCAAGCGCATGGGGGAGGAGTCCAAGGTCGCCGCGCGCAACGTGCGCCGCGAGGCAATGGATGCCGTCAAAAAGATGAAGAACGCGAAAACGCTCTCCGAAGACGAAGTCAAAGCGTGCGAGCAGGATGTGGAGAAGAAGGTCTCCGCCTGCATCGAGGAGATCGATAAGGCGGTCTCCCTCAAAGAAAAGGAGCTGATGACCGTCTGATGGCAGAGAACACGGGCGGGATCCCCCGCCACGTCGCGATCATCATGGACGGCAACGGGCGCTGGGCGAAGCGGCGGCTGCTGCCGCGCGGCGCAGGGCACCGCGCGGGTATGAACCGCATGATCGGGCTTGCCGAGCACATCTTCGATTGCGGAGTCGCGTATTGCACGCTGTTTGCGCTCTCCACAGAAAATCTCTCCCGCCCGCAAGAGGAGCTCGAGGGGCTCTTTTCGCTCTTCCGCAGCTACTTTCCCGCCAATACCCAACGGCTGAAAAGCAAGGGGATCGCGCTCAGGGTCATCGGCGATAGAGCCCTTCTGCCCGAAGATATCGTCGCGCTCATCGCAGAAGGGGAGCGCGCCACGGCGGAAGGGAAGCGGGGCACGCTCGTGCTCGCCATCGGCTACGGCGGGCGGCAGGATATTCTCGCCGCCGTCAACGAGGCGGTGCGCCGCGGAAAGGAAGTGAGCATGGCGGAGTTTGAAGGCATGCTCTCCACGGGCGATCTGCCCGCGCCTGACCTTCTCATCCGCACGGGGAAGGAGCTGCGCATCTCCAACTTCCTTTTGTGGCAGGCGGCGTACAGCGAACTGTATTTTACCGATGTGTTGTTCCCCGATTTTTCGGACGTAGAGTTCGATCGGGCGCTTGCGGCATACGCAAAGCGGGAACGCCGCTTCGGAAAACTATAAATTTGGGTATGGATATGGAAGATCAGACCAAACGACCTCCCGCCCCGGAAGAGGCGGCAGACACGCCCGAGGCGGGCGCACCCCAAAAAAAGCCGCGCTCCAACGCGCAGCTCCGCCTCTATTCCGGCATCGTATACGTTGCCGTTTTATTGGGCTTTTTCGCCCTCAAGATCTTTGTGCACAAGCTGTTCTTCGATGTGCTCATCCTGCTCTTTGCAGTGCTCGGCACCTTCGAGATGGTGCGTGCCTTCCGCGAAAAGATGCACCGCTCGCAGCAGATCGTCGCCATGACGTTTGCGCTCCTCGTCGTCGTCATGTATATCGCGGCGGATATCTTCTTTACCGATATTTTGGGCGTGGAGTTCCCGCACGGCGGGCTGTTCGATGCGCGCGGGCGCAACTACGCGCCGCACGCCACCCTCGTCGTGTTCATCGCGGGGATCGCCGTCATCTTCGGCATGCTCGTGTTCGCGCCCACCAAGGTGAGCCTGGAATCGGTGGGGTGCACGCTCATCACCTATATGTACCCCTCGGTGTTCCTCGTCGTCATGACGGTGTGCAACCATCTCGAGCTCTATTCGGATGTCGCCATCTGCTTCGTGTTCATCATCAGCCCGTTTGCAGATGTGTTCGCCTATTGCTTCGGCAAGTCGCTCGGGAAGAAATTCCCCACAAAGATGGCGCCCAACGTCAGCCCCAACAAGACGGTCATCGGCGGGCTCGGCGGGCTCCTGGGCGGCGCGATCGGCGGCATCGTCGTCTTCTTCGTCTACTACGGGCTGTGCCGCTGCGTCACGCTCACGGGCTTTGCGCAGTTCACCTTCGCTTCGCCCGTCTTTGAGTGGGAAGACTTCATCTTCTTCGTCGGCATCGGCGTGATCACGGCGGCGTTCTCGCAGTTCGGAGACTTAGTGGAGAGCAGCTTCAAGCGCAAGATCGGCATCAAGGATATGGGCAATCTGCTCCCGGGGCACGGCGGCATTTTGGATCGGATCGATTCTTCCCTCTACGCGAGCCTCGTTGTGGCACTGATCTTTGTGCTGCGTATCATGTCCAACAGCGTACTTGCATAACAATAATTGAGTTGCGCCCGCCGCAAGGCGGGCGCTTTTTACGGAGAGACCATGCTCAAAATCGCACTCATCGGCTGCACGGGTAGCATCGGGCGGCAGACGGCGGAGATCGTCCGCCGCTACCCGAAAGAATTTTGTTTTTCCGCGCTCGCCTGCGGGCGGGATGGCGCCGCGCTCGGGGCGCTGTGCGCAGAGTTTGCGCCCAAGGCGGCGCTGTGCGCGGAGGGAACGTTCTCCCCGCCCGCGGGCACGGTGCGGCTTTCGGCGGGGGAGGAGGCGCGCCTCTTTGAGGATTGCGACGTCGCTTTCATCGGCGCAGGCGGGTTTGCGGGGCTCAAATATACCCTGCTCGCCGCGGCGGCGGGCAAAAAGATCGCGCTCGCCAATAAGGAGTCGCTCGTGTGCGGCGGCGCGCTCGTCATGCGCGCCGTGCGGGAACGGGGGCTCGACCTCGTGCCCGTAGACAGCGAGCACTCCGCGCTCTTTCAGTGCCTCGCCTTCCGTCGGGAGGCGGCGTTCGAGCGGCTCGTGCTCACCGCGAGCGGCGGACCCTTTTTGCATCTTGAAAAAGAGGCGCTTGCCCGCGTGCCGGCGAAGGACGCCCCGCGCCATCCCACATGGCAGATGGGGGCGAAGATCACCATCGACAGCGCGACGCTGCTCAACAAGGGCTACGAGGTCATCGAGGCGAAATGGCTGTACGATGCGCCCTTCGAGAAGATCGATGCAGTCGTGCATCCGGAGAGCATCGTGCACTCCCTCGTGTATTTTGCAGACGGCGCGGCGATGGCGCAGCTCGGCTACCCCGATATGCGCGTTCCCATCCAGCTTGCGCTCACCTATCCCGAGCGCCTTCCCTGTGCGCCGCAGCTCGATCTTCCCGCGCTCGGAAAGCTTTCGTTTTTACCCTTCCCGAAAGAAAAGTTCCCCTGCTTTTCGCTCGCCGTGGCGGCGGGCAGGGCGGGCGGCACGCTGCCTGCCGTGCTCAACGCGGCGGCGGAGGAGGCGGTGCACGCCTTCCTCGGCGGGCGCATAACCTTCCCTATGATCGCAGAAACTATTCAAGGCGCGCTCGATGCCTTCCCGCGCGAGGAAGCGCTCAGCTACGAGCAGCTCGCTGAAACAGACGGGAAGGCGCGCCGCTTCGCCGCCCGCTACATTTCATCGCATGGCAAATAATCTTCTCAGCGCATGGGGCACGGTCGGCTCCGTTCTCCTCGCCATCCTCATCCTCCTCGTAATGATCACCGTGCACGAGTTCGGGCACTACCTCGCGGGGAAGCTCTTAAAGTTCAAGATCGATGAGTTCTCCATCGGCTTTGGTCCCGCGCTCTTCAAGCGCAGGAGCAAAAAGACGGGGGAGCTCTTTGCGCTGCGCCTCATCCCCTTGGGCGGCTATTGCGCCTTTGCGGGGGAGGATGGCTTGGAAGCGCCGCCTCCGCCCGAGCCGTTTGCAGAGACGGCGGAAGGGGAAAAGACGCAAAATGCCACAGCCATGTCCGAGGAAGAGGTGCCCGCGCCGCCTTCGCCGACGGAGGAAGAGAAGGCGCGTTGGTTTGTCAACCGCAAGCCATGGCAGCGCATCATCGTGCTCGTCTCGGGCGCGCTCATGAACTATCTCTTGGCAGTCCTCCTCATCATCGCCTGCTTTTTTGCCTACGGGCAGACCATGCTCGCCGTGTACGAGGCGGAGCCCGCATCGGGCATCCCCGCAGAGCACTGTCTGCAAGACCGCGACATCCTCCTCGCCGCAGAGGGGCGGAGTTTGTACCTTTCCACAGATGTTGCTGCCGTGCTCAACGGGAAAAAGGCGGGCGAGCAGGTGCGCTTCCGCATCTCCCGCCTGTTTACGGACGAGGCGGGGGAGAGCCGCCGCGAGGAGCTGGAGCTCGAAGTGCAGCTCCGCGAAGACGTCACCGTTAAAAACAGCGCAGACCTCTCTTCCGTCTGGCATGCGCTCGGCATCCGCTTCGAGGAGACGGAGGAGGGCGGGAGCTACCTTTTGGCGAGCGCCGCCTACCGCTTTGGCTTTTGGGAGACGCTCGAGCGCTCCTTCGTGTATTCCTTCAAGATCGCAGGCTCCATCTTCAAGATCTTGGGCGAGCTCCTCACGGGGCAGCTCGGGCTCTCCGTGCTGGGCGGGCCCGTGAGCACCATCGCCATCACCTCGCAGGTGGCGGGCACGAGCTTCCGCGGCTTTTTGGAGATCGCGGGCTATATCGGCGTCAACCTCGCCGTGTTCAACCTGCTGCCCATCCCCGCGCTCGATGGCAGCAAGGTGGTGTTCACCGTCATCGAGTGGATCCGCGGCAAGCCCGTCAACCGCAAGGTGGAAGCCATCATCCACTTTGCGGGGCTCATCCTGCTTTTGGGGTTTGCCGTCCTCGTGGATATTTTGCAGTTTGTATGAAAAAAAGCCCGCGCGCCGCGGGCTTTTCGCTTATTTGATCGTCTCGATCTTTCCGATGCCGTAACCGATCTGCATCAGCCGCCTGTTCATGGGCGTGGGGGCGAGCTGAATGAGGTATTCACCGCCGCGGATGGTCGTCATGCCCATGCTCCAACCCGCCTGCAGGGTATCGGTATTGTAGGTGATGAGCATGGGCACGCGCTCCCACGGTCCCTCGCCAAAGTAGTAATTGACGTGGTAGTACCCCGGATCGCGCATACCGATGTGCTCGCCCTCGCGCTTTGCCGTGAGGATGACCGTGCCCTTCTCGCCTCCCTGCGGCACCCAGATCACATAGGGCATGCTCCCCAAAAACAGCCCGTCTTTGGTCTCGGCGCGCGTGCCTTTGAGGAGGGGATCGCCCCAATCGATTCCGTCTTCCGAGAGCTTATAATAGATATCGCAGCAGGGATAGCCGACGATTTCGTAGACCATGATATATTTGCCGTTTCCCATCCGCGCGACGACGGGCATGCCCGGGCGGAGCGCTCTGTCGGGCACGGTGACGGTGTATGTAACGTCGCTCCACGTCCTGCCGCCGTCCTCCGAGAAGACGAGCGCAAGCGTCTGATTAAAGCGCGGGTCGCTGTGCGGGCGTTCGTCGGTAAACGCGACGACGATCCTGCCGTACGCGTCGAGGTAGATATTGGGCTCCCATACGGGA
>CALVLO010000060.1 GCA_944338265.1 uncultured Clostridia bacterium | reverse complement strand
ACGGCGAGCCCGGTCAGGTGTGCGCGAGCTGTCTCATCGCACTCATCCCGCTCATCATCGTGTATATCATCTTCCAAAGGTTCTTCATCGAAGGCATCTCGGTGGGCGGCGGCAAAGAGTGAGGGGATGAAAACTAAATAAAACGGAAAATAAGGAGAGTGACATGAAAAACGAAGTTTCAGATAGCGAATATCAGTTCAACTCTCCTTTTTCCGTTTCCAAGCGGATTGTCGGTTTTCTCATCGACAGTTTGCTCCTCATCGTGCTGATGCTCGTCGTCTTCCGTGCCACGGATGCGCTCTTTGTGGCGGGCAGTGCCCGTCTGCGCAGCCTGAACGCGCGGATGGAGGAGCGCAGGCAGAAGATCGTAGAGCAGTTCACCGAGGCGCAGCTCATGATCTACAACGAGGAACGCGGCGAAGCGTTGGAAGATCCCGAGCAAGGCGAGGCATTCCTCTATTCTTTGGTGCGCTCGACGCTCGGTTCCGACGTTGTAGATGCAAGTTTTTATGAAGGGGCGCACATTTACGGTGACTGCGGTACGACGGCACGCTCCGTGCTCTATTATTACGGCGTCTTCAAGCCGTCGCATGCCGTGGATTTTACCGACGGCGGCGCGGCGATGGGGGCAGAGTACGGAAAGGAGCTCTTTTTATCCGGCTGCAACAATGCGGAGAACGGCTATTTCGATGAAGCTGCGTTTCCGCTGCTCGCGCGGGATGTCGCCGTGGCGCTCGATCGGCTCATCTGCATCAACGAGAAAGTTTCCACGGTGAACGGCAAAGTGTATCATGCCGATGAGATCTATGTGCAGCTGTATCAAACGTATTACGATATTTTGCAGGAGGCGCGCACCGATCTTACAAACCACTATGCGCCCTATGCGCAGCTCGAAGAGGGATTCTCTGCCGCGCGCGAGGCGCTCATCGCGCTCAAAATCGGCGAGCTCTGCATCGCCTATGCGGTCTCTGCGGCGGTGTACTTCCTGCTCGTTCCGCTCCTTGCAAAGGGGCAGACGGCTTCCGTGCTCTTTTTGCGCGGCAGGTGCATCCACGCGGCGGGGCTGCGGCTCAAATGGTATAACTATCTGTTGCGGTGGCTCGCGGAGAGCATTCTCTGTTTTGGGAATATCATTTTTGTCGTTTTGCTGACTTACGGAAGGTACACCTCGTTTTTCCTGATGTGCGATCTGTTCGGCGGCGTAAAATTTTATATGATCTTTCTTGCGGCGGTCGCCTGTCTTGCAGCCTCGCTCATCTGCCTCTTGTGCGACAGGCAGAAGCGCAGGGCGCTTACAGACCTGATCTCGCGCACCGCCGTAAAAGAGAAAGAGTAGATCGTAAGGAAGAGAGGACATGAATTATAAAGGCGTAATTTTTGACTTGGACGGCGTGATCGTCCAAACAGACCGGTATCATTATCTTGCGTGGAAGCAGCTTGCAGACCGCCTCAGGATCCCGTTCAACGAGACGGTGAACAGGCGGCTGCGGGGCGTTTCCCGCATGGAGAGTTTGGAGATCGTGTTAGAGGCTTCGTCCGTCTCCTATTCGCAGGAGCAAAAGGAGGCGCTTGCGGCGGAGAAGAACGAGATCTACCGCGGCTATCTCAGCCGCATGACGCCCGCAGACGTCAGCCGCGAGGTGCTTTTGGTGCTCACGACGCTTAAAACTTCCGGGGTGAAGCTTGCCATCGGCAGCAGCTCCAAAAACGCCAAGCTCATCCTGCGTAAGGTTGGGCTGGAAGGGTTTTTCCATGCCGTCTCGGATGGCACAAATATCGTAAACTCCAAGCCCGATCCGGAGGTGTTTCTTGCTGCGCAGGAGATGCTCGGGTTGGAGCCGAAGGAGTGTTTGGTGGTGGAAGATGCTGTTGCGGGCGTACAGGCTGCCTTTGCGGGCGGAATGGACTGCGCGGCGGTGGGCGATGCGGCGAAGGCGCATATCGCGACCTACGAACTCGCGCGTTTTTCCGAACTCATCGATCTGATCATATAAGCGGAGGAAGAAGATGCAATACTTGGCGCACATAAAAACACAAGGGCAATTGGATAAGAATGTGGCATTTGTTTTGGAGCGGCAGCTGAAAAACAGGACGTATTGGAAAAAATTCTGCGAGGTGTTCACCACCAAGGAAGATACCGCCGACGAGGGTTGGCGTTCGGAATACTTCGGCAAGATGATGCGCGGCGCCGCATGGGTGTATGCCTATACCCGCGACGAGGCGCTCTATGCCGTGATGACGGACGCCGTGAACGATTTGCTTTCCAGACAGGAGATCGGGGGGAGGTTTTCTTCCTATGAGGCGGGAAAAGCGCTTTGCGGATGGGATGTTTGGGGCAGGAAGTACGTCCTGACGGGACTTTTGCACTACTGCAACGTCTGCCGCGACGAAGCGCTGAAAGCGCGCGTCATGCAGGCGCTTTGCCGCCATCTCGATGCGCTCATCGCCGAAGTGGGCGGCGGCGCGGGGCAGGTTCCCATCACGGAGACGTCCTCTTGGTGGGGCGGCGTCAATTCCTGCTCGGTGTTGGAGCCCGTCGTCGAGCTGTATCGCCGTACAGGGAAGGCAGAATATCTCACTTTTGCCGAATATATCCTCTCCACGGGCGGCTGCCGTGAGGGCGATCTCATCGAACTTGCGCTCTCGGGAGAGAAGCTGCCCTATGAGTATCCCGTCGTCAAGGCATACGAGATCATGTCTTTTTTCGAAGGCGTGCTCGCCTATTATGAGGTGACGGGCAAGGAGCGCTTTCTTTTGGCGGCGCGCCGCTTTATCGAGGCAGTTTTCAAGAGTGAAATTACCATCATCGGCTGCGCGGGCTGCACGCACGAGTGCTTCGATCACGCCGTTGTCCGTCAGACGGAATACAGCGGCGTCATCATGCAGGAGACTTGCGTTACCGTCACATGGATGCGCCTTTTATCGCGGATGTACTGTCTGAGCGGGGAGCCGGCCTATCTCGATCAGATCGAGCGCTCCGGGCTGAACGCGCTGTACGGCAGCATCAACACCGCGGGAAACGAGCAATACAGCTTCGAGCGGGAAAAGTATATGCCCGCGATGGCATTCGATAGTTACAGTCCTCTGTATATGAACAAGCGCGGGCGGGGGATCGGCGGGTTTAAGGAGTTTGCAAGCGGCGGCTACTTCGGCTGCTGCGTCGCCATTGCCGCCTGCGGGATTGCTCTCATGCCGCTTACCGCCGTCATGCGGGACGAAGATGGCGCGTATGCCGTCAACTTCCTCTGCGACGGCGTCGTCGAGGCGGAAGATCATACTCTCCGCATGCAGGGCGACTATCCCCGCGGCGGGAAGGGGCGGATCATCGTCTCCTGCAAGGGGGATAAGGCGCTTGCCTTCCGCATCCGCCGCCCCGCGTGGTGCACGGAGATGAAGGTGAACGGCAAGGCGGTCGGCGCGGAAGGGTATTACACAGTGCGCGGCGTCTTCCGTGACGGCGACGGCATCGATGTGGAGTACGGCATCGCGCTTTGCGCAGAGCGGCGAAACGGCAAGATCGCCTTTACATACGGTCCGCTGGTGCTCGCCGCCGATGCGCTCAAATCGCCGCGCGATCTTCGCCTTCCCGTGCGGTTGAAGTCGGGCGCGCCGCTGCAATATCGCCTGCTTCCGCCCGAGGAGGGGGAGGAAGTCCGCCTTATGCTCTCCACGGAGGATGGTGAACTTCTTCTCACCGATTACGCTTCCTGCGGCAAGCAGTGGCTCCAAGAAAACGCCGTCATCTCGGTATGGCTCAACGAGGGTTGATATGCGCACGCATCTGAAAACGTTGTCATATGAAGAAAAAGCTGTCTGCTGATGGTGCGTGGGAGGAAAAACGATGGTATTTTCAGATCGATTTTACGGCGGAGACAGCTGCGTCTGCACGCGGGAGGAGCATGTTCCCGCTCCGCTGTTCCGCAAAAAATTTGCCTTGGAAACGCTTCCGACCTCTTTTGAGGTAACGGTCTGCGGACTCGGCGTCTACGAGCTGTACATCAACGGCAAAAGGGTGACAAAGGGGTATCTCGCGCCCTATCGCAGCAATCCCGATCATATTCTCTACTATGATCGTTACGAACTTTCCAAGGAGCTTTCCGTGGGGGAGAACGTGATCGCGCTCGCCCTCGGCAACGGCATCCTCTCCTCCAATATCGCCGTATGGGATAACGATAAGTACCCCTGGCGCAGCGCGCCCAAATTTGCGCTCGCCGCAGAGGCGGATGGCAAGCAGCTCTTCGATGCTTCTTCCTTTGTGACGGCGGGCGGCGAAGTGACCTACAACGATTGGCACTGTACGGAGTATATTGATGCCCGCCTCGTCAAGCACGGCTGGACGGAAGTCGGCTACGACGATGCCGCATGGCTTCCCGTCTCGCCCGCCTCCGCGCCCAAAGGGGAGAAGAAACTCTGCACCGCGGAGCCCGTAACGGTATACGAGCAAAGAACACCCGTGCGCATGTGGAAGGGGGAGCGTGGCTATCTCTTCGATTTCGGCGCGAGCGGTGCGGGGACATATCGCCTGCGCATCAAGGGCGAGCGCGGGCAGGTAATTCGCATTTATTTTTCTGACTGCGTGATCGAGGGCAAAAAGATCACCAACCGCAATCTCTATTGCTGGTCGCTCACCGATGAGATCGCGGAGGAGATGCAGCGCGATACGCTCACGCTTTCGGGCGGGGAGGATGTTTTCGAGCCGCGCTTTACCTTTAAGGGATTTCGCTATGCGGAGATCGTCGGGATCACGCCGCAGCAGGCGGAGGCGCTCGAGATCACCTTCCTCATGTTTTCCAACGGCTTTGGGCGGGCGGGCGCCTTTTCCTGCGATAACGAGGAGATCCGCCGTTTGCAGGCATGCGTGTGCGCCTCCGACCGCTCCAATTTCATCCACTTCCCGCTCGATTGCCCGCAGCGGGAAAAGAACGGTTGGACGGGGGATGCGGCGCTCTCCGCCGAACAGCTTCTCCTCAATTTTGACTGCGCCAATTCGCTCACCGTTTGGCTCGAAAATATTTGCAGGGCGCAGCGGGAGGACGGCTCTCTCCCGGGCATCGTTCCCACCGCCACATGGGGGTATGCGTGGGGCGCGGGTCCCGGGTGGGACGACGTCTTGTTCGAGCTGCCGTACCGCATCTATCTCTATACGGGAAGCTTGGATGCGATCCGCCTGTGCGCCCCGCACATGCAAAAATATCTCGGCTATATGAAGAGCAAGCGCGATGAGCGCGGGCTGTTTGCCTACGGGCTCGAAGATTGGCTGCCCGTCAACGTGCATACGCCGCTCTACGTTACCGATACCATCCTCTGCAAGTCGATCGCGGAGAAAGCGCAGGCATGCTTCTTGCTGATCGGCATGCAGAAGGAGGCAGCGGAGGCGGGCGCGCTCGCTGCGGAGATCAAACAGGCGTTCCGCAAGCACGTCTTGCGCCCGTGGGAGCTCGATGGCCCCCTCGGCGCAGACAATACGCAGGCGACGCACGCCATGTCCATCTATTACGGGATGTATGAAAGGGAGGAGCTTGCCTCCGCCGTGTATAAGCTGCGTTATAGGATCGGGCAAGCGGGCGGACATATGGACTTCGGCGCAATCGCCAACAGGGTGTTTTGGCGGGTCGTCGGGGAATATATGGGCGTGGACGAAGCGCTTGCGATCATGCTGCATCCCGTCTATCCGTCGTTTGCGGCGCTTCTGCCGCACGGCATGACGACGCTTTGGGAGGGCTTCGAGCAGTTTGAGGGCGATCTCGCGCATGTACCTGCCAATATTCCCGATGGATTTTGGTCGTTCAATCACCATTTTTGGGGGGATATTTCGGCATTTTTTTACAGATATCTTGCGGGAATTTGCATCGATGCGCCCAATTTCGTGCGCTTTGCGCCGCAGTTTGCCCGTACGGTCAGGCGGGTGCGGGCGGAGCATCGCTTCGCATGCGGGAAATTTTTTGTGGAGATCGAGCACGACGGCAAACGGGCAAGCTGCCGCGTCGGCGTCCCCGAAGGCATCCGAACGCAGCTTGTGCCGCCTGCGGGATGGAAGGCGGATGCGGAGGTGCTCGTCCCAGGGGAAAATATTGTAACCTTTCAGAGGACGGAAGATGACTGAGCTCAAAGAATACATTCTCGCGCGGGTCGGCGGCATATTTAAGCAGCCTTCCAAGGGGCTTGCGCATCCCTATCTCGTCCCGGGAACGGGATACGCCAACGAGCTGTGGGGGTGGGATGGCTATTGGACGGCGCACGCGCTCATGCAAATGTTTGCGCGGTTTGGAGAGGGCGAAATGGCGCGAGCAGGGATCTCGCGCGAGCGGGCGGCGGCGCACATCAAGGGCTGCATCCTCAACTTTCTTGCGGCGGAGGCGGAAGATGGCTATATCCCCGTCATGCTCGCAAGCGAGGGGCTTTTCGAAGGCTTCTTTGCGCGTGAGCGGGGGCGGGGCGTGCCGCACAACCAGCACCTGCCGTTTTTATGCAGGTTTGCCTTGGAGGCAGGTGAGTTCCTCGGCGATTTTTCTTGGCTCGACGGGGAAAAGCTCATCCAATATCTCCGCTATTACCGCGAAAAGCAATATAATGCGCGCACGGGGCTGTACGTTTGGCAAGACGATGTGATGATCGGCATGGATAACAATCCCACCGTCTTTTTCCGTCCGCCGCGGTGCAGCGCGGATATTTTCCTCAACAGTTTTTTGTATGTTGAATTTTGTGCGCTCGCACGCATTCTCGAAGTGTTGCAAGATGCTCGCGCCCGAGAAATACAGGCGCATGCAGAGGCGCTCAAGGCGGCGATCAATGCCGAAATGTGGGATGAGCGGGACGGGATTTACTACTCGCAGGACCTCTCGTTCTATAACGGCGGCTGCACCGTAAAGGGCGTAACGCTGCACGAGGCGCTTCCGCCCCATTGGAAAGCGATGCCCTTGAAGGTGCGCTTTTGGGCGTGTTTTCTGCCCATGTACGCGGGGATCTGCGACGGGCGGCAGGCGGAGAAAATGTGCCGCCATCTCACGGAAAACGGCGATCTCTTTGCGCGCTGCGGCATCCGAACGGTCGCCGCAAACGAGAAAATGTATTCGCTCGCAAAGAGTGCAGGCAATCCCTCCAATTGGCTCGGCGCGATCTGGACGGTCGCTAACTTTTGCGTATGGAAGGGGCTTTGCCGCTATCGGAAGACGGAGCTTGCAGAGCGGCTGCGGGCGGCGACAGAGGCGCTTCTTTTGGAAAATTTGCGCGCACACGGGGAACTCTTCGAGAGCTATCATCCCGATACGGGCGAACCCTTTATGCACCCGGGGTTTTTGAGTTTTAATCTGCTTGCGGTGGAGATGATGCAATGAGCGATCTTACAAAAAACGACGTGCCCGCCCAAGGGCAGCTCAAAGCCGAGGAGAGCGTTACATATTTCGGCGCGGAGGCGGCGAATGTGAAGCTCGCCATCGTGGGCAATTCCATTACCCGCCACGGGCGGGCGGAGGCGCTTGGTTGGTACGGCGACTACGGGATGGCGGCATCCTGCGCAGAAAACGACTATGTGCACAGGCTCGCCTCGAAGCTCGAGGCGGACGGCAGGCGGGTGCGCCTTTGCGTTGCCAACCTTGCCGAGTGGGAGCGCACGCGGGATATGGCGCTTTTGGATACGCTTTACAGGGAGGTGTTTGCCTTCCGCGCCGATATCGCCATTGTGCGTCTGGGCGAAAATGCAGGGCTGACGGAAAATTTAGAGCGCTTCAAGGGATGTTACAGCCTGCTTGCGGCGCGGCTGAACGCGTGCGGGGCGAAGGTCATCCTCACCGATCTCTTTTGGGCGTATGCGCCCTTTGATGCGTTCGTCAAAGAATTTGCGGCGCGGCAGGGATATTCCTTTGTGCAGCTGCACGATTTGGGCAGCCGCAGCGAGATGAAGGCACTCGGCAAGTTTCCGCACGCGGGCGTGTGCATGCACCCGGGCGATCGGGGCATGGCGGAGATCGCCGACCGCCTGTATGGCGCCGTGAACGCATGCCTTTTGCAAAAGCCGTGAAGAGGGAGGAGAAAGGGTGGAAATCTTGAACGAACTTTGGTATCTCGTCAATATCGTCGTTTCGGTGGTGCTGGGGTTTGCCATCGGGTACGAGCGGAAGCTGCGCTATAAGGAGGCGGGCATCCGCACGCATACGATTGTGTGCGCGGGGAGCGCGCTCATTATGGTCGTCTCCAAGTACGGCTTCGGGGACAGCATCGAGGCGGACGCCTCGCGCGTGGCGGCGCAGATCGTCTCGGGCATCGGCTTTTTGGGTGCGGGCATCATCATCTACCGCAAACACGAGATCCACGGTCTGACGACCGCGGCGGGCGTGTGGGCGACCTCGGGGGTGGGCATGGCGGCAGGCGCGGGGATGTATATCGTCGCCGCGGGGGCGACCGTCGTTATCATCGGCGTGCAGTGCATCTTTCATATCAGGTGCAAATTCTTTCAGACGAAGAAGTACTTTCAGGTGAAGATCTGTTTTGTGAGCGAGGGCGGGGAGAACGATACCATCAAGGAGCTCTTCCAAGCCGACCGCTTCAACCGCCTTGTCATCGAACGCAAGGGCGGGGAGACGGTGTACCACGCGACGCTCAACACGGATAAGGAGTACTCCTCGCAGCAGCTCGGGGAGATCATGGCGCAGCATCCCTTCATCCGCTCCATCGAACGCTGCGACGAGAGTT
>CALVLO010000059.1 GCA_944338265.1 uncultured Clostridia bacterium | reverse complement strand
GACTTCAAAAAGAAGTGGTATTCCGTTTCCGCAGAGTACGAAAACTACCGCAAGCGCACGGCGCTCACCCGCTCGCAGGCATATGCCGAGGGCAGGCGGGATGTCGTTTCCAAGCTCTTCCCCGTTGCCGACAGCTTAGACCGCGCGTTCGCCGCCTGTGCGGACGAGCAGACGAAGAAGGGCATCGGGATGGTCCTCAAGAATTTCGAAAAACTCTTGGAGGGCGAACATATCACGGTCATCGCGCCCGTGGGCGAACCCTTCGACGCAAACCGCTGCGAGGCGATCCTCGCCGTAGACCCCAAAGAGGGGGAAGAGAGCGGCATCGTGCGCGAAGTGTATGCAAAAGGGTACGAACAGGATGGCAAAGTGCTGCGCTTTGCGCAGGTGGTCGTCACAAAATAAATTCAAATTCGGGAAAGTGTAAGGAGAACAACGTATTATGGCTAAGGTTATCGGTATCGATCTCGGTACAACAAATTCGTGTGTAGCGGTGATGGAAGGCGGCGAGCCCGTCGTCATCCCCAATGCAGAGGGTTCGCGCACGACGCCCTCCGTCGTCGCATTCCAGAAGGATGGCTCCCGCGTCGTCGGGCGCGTGGCAAAGAACCAGGCGGTCGCCAATCCGGATAAGACGGTCATCTCCGTCAAGCGCAAAATGGGTTCGGATTACAAGGTGAAGATCGATGAGAAGGCATATTCGCCGCAGGAGATCTCCGCCATGATCCTCTCCAAGCTCAAGGCGGATGCGGAGGCGTATCTCGGCAGCAAGGTGACGGATGCCGTTATCACTTGCCCCGCATACTTCACCGATTCGCAGCGCCAGGCAACCAAGGACGCGGGCAAGATCGCAGGGCTCAACGTGCTGCGCATCATCAACGAGCCCACGGCGGCGGCGCTCGCTTACGGCTTGGATAAGGATAAAGAAAACAGCAAGGTCATGATCTACGACCTCGGCGGCGGCACCTTCGATGTCTCCATTTTGGAGATCTCGGACGGCGTGTTCGAAGTGCTCGCGACCAACGGCAACAACATGCTCGGTGGCGACGACTTCGATCAGAAGCTGATGGATTACATGGCGGAGGAGTTCAAAAAGAGCAACGGCGTCGACCTCACCAAGGATAAGATGGCGATGCAGCGGCTCAAAGAGGCTGCGGAGAAGGCGAAGATCGAGCTTTCTGGCATGACGTCTACCTCCGTCTCCCTTCCCTTCATTTCCATGACGGATGAGGGTCCCGCCCACCTCGATATGGAGATCACCCGCCAGAAGTTCGAGGCGCTCATTGCAGACCTCGTCGAAAAGACGGCAGAGCCCATGCGCCTTGCCATGAAGGATGCGGGGCTCAGCTATAACGATATCGATAAGGTCATCCTCGTCGGCGGTTCGACGCGCGTCCCCTGCGTCGTTGAAAAGGTCAAGGAGATCACGGGCAAAGAGCCCTTCAAGGGCGTCAATCCCGATGAGTGCGTCGCCATCGGCGCAGCCATCCAGGGCGGCGTTTTAACGGGCGAAGTGAAGGACGTGCTGCTGCTCGACGTTATGCCGCTTTCCCTCGGCATCGAGACGCTCGGCGGCGTGTTCACCCGCCTCATCGATAGGAATACGACCATCCCCGTCAAGAAGAGCCAGGTGTTCTCGACGGCGGCGGATAATCAGACGAGCGTGGAGATCCACATTTTGCAGGGCGAGCGCGAGTTCTGCCGCGATAATAAGACGATGGGCAGGTTCATGCTCACGGGCATCAATCCCGCGCCCCGCGGCGTGCCGCAGATCGAAGTCACCTTCGATGTGGATGCCAACGGCATCGTGCACGTCGAGGCGAAAGACCTCGGCACGGGCAAGAGCACGGATATCACCATCACCTCTTCGACCAACCTCTCCGAGGACGAGATCAACAAGGCGGTGAAGGAAGCCGAGCAGTACGCCGAGGAAGATAAGAAGCGTAAATCCAAGGTGGAGGCGCGCAACAAGCTGGACGGCCTCATCTTCTCCGTCGAGCAGGCGGTCAAGGACAACGGCGACAAGTTCACCGACGAGGAGAAGCAGACGCTGACGGAAGCCGCCGAAGAGGCGAAGAAGGAGCTCGAGGCGGACGACGAGGAGAAGTACAACGCCGCATACGAGGCGCTCACGCAGAAGGTGCAGCCCATCTTCCAGAAGATGTACCAGCAGGCGGCGGGCGCGCAGCAGGGCGCCGCGGACGCAGGCGCCGCGGGCGATGCGGGCGAAGGTGATACCGAGTTCCACCAGTAAGCGCATTTCAAAGCGCCGTCAGGCGCAGAAAAGGCAAAGAAAAAGCGCCCCGAGGCGAATGCCCCGCGCGCTTTTTCGCCGTCATAGAGGATTGTTATGGCAGAGAAGAAAAACTATTACGAGATCCTCGGCGTGAGCAAGAATGCCACGGAGGAGGAGATCAAGGCGGCATATAAAAAGCTCGTCAAACAATATCACCCCGATCTTCACCCCGGGGATAAGCTCGCCGCGGAAAAATTCAAGGAGATCAACGAGGCGAACGAAGTGCTCTCCGATAAGCAAAAGCGCGCCGCATACGACTATGAGCAGGCACACCCCGGCATGGGTGGCATGGGCGGTGCTGGTTTTAGCGGGTTCGGTGGCTTCGGCGATATTTTCGACAGCATTTTTCAAGGCTTCGGCGGAGGTGCGAGTGTCCAGCGCGATACCTCGGGCGACGACGTTCAGATCCAGCTCACGCTCAGTTTTATGGATGCGGCGAAGGGCTGCACCAAGGAAGTGAGCTATTTCCGCAACGAGCCCTGCCCCGTCTGCGGCGGCTCGGGCGCAAAGAACGGCACGGCGTTCCGCACCTGCTCCAAGTGCAGCGGGAAGGGGCAGGTCCGCTTTGCGCAGGAGACGATGTTCGGCAGAACGGTGCGCGTGGGCGCATGCCCCGATTGCGGCGGCCGCGGCAAGATCGTCACCGAAAAGTGCCCCGATTGCAAGGGCAAGGGCTATACGCGCCGCGAGACCAAGCTCACGCTGAATATCCCCGCGGGCGCGGATACCAATTCTTATTTGCGCAAGCGCGGCTACGGACAGGCGGGCACGGACGGCGGCGCGCCGGGCGACCTCATCGTCGTCATCCGCGTCGAGCCGCATAAGATCTTCCAGCGCAAGAATATGGACCTCTACGTCGAGCTGCCCGTTCCCTTCTTTACGGCGGCGCTCGGCGGCACCATAAAGGTGCCCGACCTCGAGGATACGTTCGATTACCAGATCCCGGAGGGCACGCAGTCGGGCACGACGTTCACCATCCGCGGCAAGGGCATCAAATCGCGCAGCGGCACGGGCAACTTGTATCTGCGCGTTACGGTGGAAGTGCCTTCCCGCCTCACGCGCGAGCAGAAAAAGAAGATCGCCGAGGCGGCGGAGGGGATCGACCTCAAACAGTACGACAAGGCGAAAAAGTACGCCGATAACGTCAGCGCCCTCTACGGGAAATCGCCTTACGGAAAGGCGTAAAACAAAATTGTGCGGCTCCGCGTCTCATGCGGGGCTGCTTTTGTATGTTGCAGCTTTTGCAACTCTTGACAAGCGCCGCCCCAAGCTTTATAATACAGGCATGAAGTACACAGAGCTTACCGTACATACGACGTCGGAGGCGAGCGAGCTCGTTGCAGACGTCATGTGGGAATACACAGAAGGCGGGGTCGCCGTGAGCGATTCCCGCGATGTTGCCGCGCTCATGCGCGGGGAGAGCGGCGTCTATTGGGATTATATGGACGATGCGCTGCGCATCCCGCAGGGGGATGTGCTCGTAAAATGCTTTTTAAGACCAGAGGCGGCGGATGGGGCGATCTCCGCCATCCGCCGTTCGCTTGCCGCCATGAAGGCGCGCGGCGGGTTGGAGTTCGGCTCCCTTGAAGAGACGCGCCGCACCATCGACGGCGACGATTGGATCGACGTATGGAAGAAGCACTTCCGCCCCATCCATATCGGGGCGCGCGTCGTTGTGGTGCCCGCGTGGATCGCCTATGCGCCGCGGGCGGAAGAGGCGGTCGTGCTGCTTGATTCCAACATGGCGTTCGGCACGGGCGAGCACGAGACGACTTCCATGTGCCTCGAAGCATTGCAGGAAGTCCTCCGGGCGGGCGATACCGTCATCGACGTGGGCTGCGGCAGCGGCATTTTGGGCATCGCCGCCTTAAAGCTCGGGGCGGGGCGCGCCTATTTGACGGATATCGACCCCGTCGCCGTGGAGAGCGCGGCGCACAATGCCGAGAAAAACGGCGTGGCGGAGCGGGCGGTCGTCGCTCATTCCGATCTTTTGGCGGATGCGGCGATCAAGGGTGAGGTCGTGCTCGCCAATATTACGGCGGAAATTTTGGTGCGCCTTGCGCCGAGCGTGCCAAAAAACCTCAAAGCAGGCGGCACGCTCATTTTGAGCGGCATCATCGAGAGCCGTCTGCCCCTCGTCAAAGAGGCGTTTGGCGCCGAGGGGCTCACGCTCGTGCGGGAGATACGCAAGGGCGAGTGGTACGCGCTCGTCTACCGGAGGTGACACCATGTCCGCGCCCAAGCGTTTTTTTGTGGAACAGATCGCAAAGGAGATGGTGCTCCCCGCCGAGGAGAGCCGCCATGCAAAGAACGTTCTGCGCCTTGCGGAGGGGGATGAAGTCACCCTCTTCGACGGCAGCGGCAAGGAATATTCCGCCATCGTCGCAAAACTTGCAAAGGAGGGCGTCACCGTGCACGTCGTGCGCGAGAGCGTCTCCTCCCGCGAGCCGCATACAGAAGTTTTTTTGCTCATCGGCGCACTCAAAGGGGATAAGACGGAGCTCGTCGTGCAGAAGGCGACGGAGCTCGGCGTCTCCCGCATCGGGGTGTTTTCCTCCCGCTTCTGCGCGGCGTATATGAACGAGAACAAGCTCGAGCGGCTCAACCGCGTCGCCCGCGAGGCGGCGAAGCAGTGCCTGCGCGCCTCCGTGCCAACGGTGGAGTACTTCAAAACGCTGGAAGAGGCGCTCGCGGCGGGTGCGGCGTGCGGGCAAAAGTTCTTCGCCTGCGAATTTTTGGAGGCGAGCGAGGCGCCCGTCTCTGCGGGCGGCTCGGTGTGCGCCGTCGTCGGGAGTGAAGGGGGATTTTCGGAAGAGGAGTTCGCGCGTGCTAAGGCGCTCGGCTATTGCGGCATCTCGCTCGGCAGGCGCATTCTGCGGGCGGAGACGGCGGCAATTGCCCTCACCGCCGTCATCATGTACAGGGCGGGGGAACTCGGATGAAGGCTTGCGTTTTCACGCTCGGCTGCAAGGTCAACGAGGTGGAGAGCGCCTCGCTGCTCGCCGCGCTCGAGGCGTGCGGCTACGAGGTGACGGATACGCTCTGCAAGGCAGATCTCTACCTCATCAACACCTGCGCGGTCACGGCGGAGGCGGAAAAAAAGAGCCGCCAGGCAGTCGCCCGCGTCAGGAAGTTCAATCCCGCGGCGCGCATCGTCGTGTGCGGGTGCGCGGCGCAGCACGATCCCGCCGCATTCGCCGCGCGCGAGGGCGTCACGCTCGTTTCGGGCGCGCAGCATAAGGACCGCATCATCGCCCGCCTCGGCGAGACGGGGCGGTTTTTGGAGGAGGAGGAAGGCTTCTGCGAGCTGCCCATCCCCAAACAGACCAAGACGCGCGCCTTTTTGCGCATTCAGGATGGCTGCAACCGCTTTTGCTCCTATTGCCTCATTCCCTATCTGCGCGGGCGCACCCGTTCGCGCTCTATGGCATCCGTCGCGGCGGAGGCGGCGGCGGCGCTTCCCGCCCGCGAGATCGTGCTTGCGGGCATCGATATCACCTCTTACCGCGATGGCGATGCCGACCTCGGCGATCTGCTGCTGCGTTTGGGGCGACTCCCCAAGCGCATCCGCCTCGGCTCCTTGGAGGAGGGGATCGTCACGCGGGCGTTTTTGGAGAAGATGAAGGCGGCGGGCAATGTGTGCGAGCACTTTCACCTCTCGCTGCAAAGCGGCGCGGACGCCGTCTTAAAAAAGATGAACCGCCGCTACACGCGGGCGCAATATCTCGAAGCCTGCGCGCTCATCTATGAATATTTCCCCGATGCGGCGATCACGACGGATCTCATCGTGGGATTTCCGACGGAGACGGAGGAGGATTTCGCGCAGTCTCTTGCCATTGTGCAGGCGGCGGGGCTCGCGCGGGTGCACGCCTTTCCCTATTCGCGGCGGGAGGGTACCGTCGCGGCAAGGCTGCCCGATCTTCCGCCCGCCGTCAAAAAACAGCGCATGGCGCGCATGCTCGCCTGCGCGGCGGAGGCGGAGGAGCGCTATCTCGCCCGCTTTGCGGGGCGCACGCTTACGGCGCTCTTCGAAGAGGACGGTGGCTACACGCAAAATTATATCCGCGTGCATTGCGCGGGCGCAAACGAGGGGGGCATGTACGAGGTACGGCTCTCCAAAAGGGTAAAAGACGGCTACGAAGCCGAAATCGTTCGAGAAATTCAGGAGGAATAACTTATGGAAAACTGTGTATTTTGCAAGATCGTCACGGGCGAGATCCCCTCTGCCAAGGTGTATGAAGATGGCGAGATGCTCGTCTTCAAGGACATCGAGCCCAAGGCAAGTGTGCACCTTCTCTGCGTGCCCAAGGAGCACTTTGCCCTGCTTGCCGAGCTCACGCCCGCGCGCACCGCGCTCGTGGGGCGCATGCTCAACGTCATCGCCTCGCATGCAGCGGCGTGGGGGCTCTCGGATGGGTACCGCCTCGTCGTCAATCAGGGCGAGAGCGCGGGGCAGACGGTGCATCATCTGCATATCCACGTTCTGGGCGGCGAAAAGCTCGGGTGGTGAGCGATCAAAAAACGCGGTATAAACGAACACAAAACGGGCAAAACTCCTTCCGTCGAAAGCGGGAGGGGTTTTTTGATGCGTTCGTTCGGGAAAAAACTTGGCGGGCTCTGCATCATCGCCGCGGCATTCGCGGCGGGAGCGTTTGCCTATCTTCTCACGCGCGCGCCCCTCTTTGAAGGCGGGTACGGCTACGAATTTTCGCGCGGGGCGTCCTCCTCGGCGGGCATCGAGCGGGCGGAATATCCCGTCCTCTATAAACTGCTCACGCCCGTGGCGGGGGAGAGCGTCCGCTATGCGGGAGATCGCTACGAGGCGCTCAAAGCGCAATTCGGGGCGGAGCTTTGCTTTACGGAGGAGGCTTGCGGGGTAAAAAACTACTATCTGTATGCGCCGCGGCTCGGCGGCGGCATCCGCATGGGGGAGCATGTTATCAACCTCCATATTGCCGTGAGCGCATCGCAGACGGCGGTGGGCTCACCCGTCATCTTCGGCGGCATATGAGCACCGCACAAAAATTTTTGCGGCGGCGGGTATAAACGGCGCGCGGGCGGTCCATCATCTACATACCATCTGACGGAGGAGTATCATGAAAGAGGAAAACACGAAAAAGAAGCGTATCTACTACATTTTGCTCGCGGCAGGCGCGCTCCTGCTCGCAGCGGCGATCGTGCTCACCGTGTGGTTCACCACGCGCCGCGCCGATGACTTTGTGGAAGTCCCGCCCACGGACGATCCGGGGACGCTCCCGCCCGACGACGGCACGGAGGAGCCCGAGCCTTCCGAGCCGACGGGACCTTCCGAACAAGAATCGCCCGCCTATGTGCGCCCCATCGCGGTGGAGGCGTGCTCGGTGGAATACGATGCGATCTACACGAGCGCCACGACGGACTTTATCTATCGGCATAAGGCGGTGGATTTCGCCGCGGAAGCGGGCACCGAGGTGTATGCGATGGCAGACGGCACCGTCTCCGTCATCAGCCTGAGCGAGGAGCTCGGCAACCTCATCACCATTGCGCACAGCGATGGGCTTACGGTCACCTATCGCTTTGTCGAGCCCAAGGAGGGGCTTGCCGTCGGCGCGGCGGTGAAGCAGGGTGATGTGATCGGCACGGTCGCCGAGGCATACGGATCCGAGGCGGCAGATGGCACGCATTTGCACCTCGAGACTGCCGTCAACGGCACGCCCGTCGACCCCAACACCTATCTCGACCTCACTTACAGCGAGAAGTGAGCCTTCGGGCGGGCGCATCGCCCAAAGGAGTATGCTATGTGGCTGAATGAAAATGCAGGCGTCATCATGCTCGTGTTCGGGCTGCTCACGCTCGTCATCCTTGCGGCGCTCGCGTGGGCGGTGCTCACGCTGCGCAGCCGCCTTGCGGTGCAGCGGCTCAAATTCACGGGGCTGTGCGCCAAAGATGTCGTCACACGCGCCGAATATGCCTCCCTTATCGTGGGGAACCGCTCGGTCAGCGAGATCGCTCTGCGCGAGCTCGGCGTCAAGGATGGCGGCGTCGCCTACGATCTCACATCCCTCTACCGCAAAAAGGCGGGGCTGGATGCAGGGGCGCATATCGTCATCGAACAGCGCCGCTCGATTGCGCTGCGGTTGGAACGGGAGGAACTCGGTTGGCTGTTTGCGGCAGGCAAGCGCTCCAACGTGCGTCCGCTCCGCCTGTATGCCATCGATCTTACAGGGAACCTGTACGAGGGGCGTATTCCCGCCGTCGGGAAGATGCTCTCCACCCTGCCCGCTGCGGCATCGAAGCCCTCTGCGCCTGTTATGCCCGCGGAAGAGAAGCAAATACAGCCCGACGATAGAACTTAATTTGAGGAAAGCCGCCGCGCCCGCCGTTTTTACGGCGGGCGCGGTTTATTGGTAACTAAAACCCGCGGACTATCCGCGG
>CALVLO010000058.1 GCA_944338265.1 uncultured Clostridia bacterium | reverse complement strand
GGAGCGCGACGCAGAGCGGCAACTTCCGAAGCGTCTCCCTCCGCATTTCAACTCACACGCTCCGTGTGGAGCGCGACTCTATATATTGTATGTTCTGCACCGCAAGGCACAAAATCACACTTGATCGCGCCGACTTCGGCATGGAAAGTGCCGAAAAATGCCCGAAATCATGCGCGAACCCCTCCCAAAAATCAGTTCCGCTGCATGTTCGCGCTAAAAGAGCAAAAACCCTTCCGAGTCGTACCCGCCCTTCGCGCCGACATGCTCGACCTTATTCTTCCAATGATTTCCGAGATAGTAAAACCGCAAGCTATCGCGTTCCTCATCGATGATCCCGAGCAGCGTGTGCTTCAGCTTCAAAAAATTCGCATAGTCGAGATTTGCCTCAAAGACGGAATTCTGCACCCGCTGCGCAAAATTTTCGAGCGATTTGGCAACGCGCCGCAGGCGGAAACGCCCCTCTTTGGATGCCGTCTCGACATCGTAAGAAATGAGGACCATCATACGCTCACCTCGCGAGATAGGGCATGTACTCCCCCGTCTCGCCGCGCACAAATTTTGCAAGCAAATTTGCCTGTGCAAAGGGAAGCAGTCCGTATGCGATCTTTTCCCGCAAAACAGGATGCAAAAACACTTCGCGCTTGCGCTCCTGCCACGCCTTTAAGACCTTTTTTCGCCCATCATCATTGAGATATACCGCGCCCGTGATCTGCTTTGCGAAATCCTTCTCGTCCAACTGCCGTAAATTGATGAGCGTAAGCGTGAGCCGCTCGGCGATATGGCGAACTTCTTCGACAAGATCGCACGCGAGCGACGGACGCCCCGGTCGCAGCGTATGGAAAAATCCGATATAACTATCCAACCCCACGCTTTCCAAGGCGGAAGCAATATCGTTGGTGAGCATCGCATACAGAAAGGAGAGCACGGCATTTACGGCATCGAGCGGGGGATGCTTGCTCCGCCCATAGGTGCGAAAGATCTCGTTCGGATTGCGGATAAGCGCCCCGAACACGCCGAAATATTGCTTGGCGCAATTGCCCTCGATGCCGCGCAAGACCTCTTCATTCTCTTCGTGAAGCGCCTCTTCCGCCCGCATTTTGAGCGCAGCGGCGAGCGATTCCACCCGTTCCCGCGCGGGGAAGTCGGAATAGTCGCGCAAAGAACGCTCCAACAGCGCACGGGTATTGGCGAGTTTGGCGGCGACCGTATTTTGGATGAGCTCGATCTTCCGCGCCTGCAAAACTTCGATCTGGCGGACGCGGGTATAGACATTCCCCTGCACGCAGCCCGAGATGCGCGCCAAAAAGCGTCCCTGCGGCGTGAAGAAGGCAAGTCCCACGCCGCTCTCCGAACACTTCCCCATCAGGGCAGGCGAACAACCCATATAGTTGAAGCAGACGATATTTTCGAGATTGGAAAAGGGCAGCTTGAGCGCCTCGCGCCCCTCGCTTTTGCAGACGATCGTCTCGCCGTCTAAGGAGAGATAGGCATTTTCGTCCGTGATATACAGGGTATTTAAGAGCTTTCGCACAGGCACCTCCGGATCGCTTCGCGCACATTCGTTGTTTTGACGCGCGGCATACACTCTCCCGCCATTGAGCATCCGCTGCAGCCCTTTTGCAAAACGATGGGCGGCAGCGCCCCGCGCTCTTGCGCGGAGCGGATCGCCGACAGGATGCGCTGTAAAAACGCTTCGTCCTCCTCGTCGAAGGCGACCGCAACGCGGCGGCGCGTATCGGCGTAATACATGCACGCTTCTACGGGCGCTTGGAAGATCTCCTGCGCGCAGCACGTCTGCGCATACAGCTGCAGGCGCTCTGCCGCAGGGATCTCCCCTTTGGGCGCGGTCGGCTTATACTCGATCAGGCGCACGCGGTACGCACATGGCGCGCCCGCAGCCGCAGTTCCCTTGTTGCAGCGGAGCAGCTCGATGCGATCTGCCTTGCCGTAGATGCCGAGCCGCTCGCTGTACAAGCTCACCCCGCCGAACGCCATGCCCGCGCCGCTTGAACGCAGCAGCGCCTCGCGGTGCACGTTTTCGTGCAGCAGATCGCCCTTGACGGTGTGCGCGTTCTCCGCCCAGCGCCCCTCCATGTAGAGCATCCCCCACCGGTGCGGGCAGTAGGCGTAGTGTTGCAGGGCGCGGATGGGGATCACAGTTTGCGAAGAAGCGTAACGCCCGCGGGCATCGCCTCGTCAACGGTGACGGTGTAATCGGCATAGCGGCGGGGATATTCGACGCCATCCTCCTTGCAGACGGTAATCTTTTCGAAGAGCTGCGCGGAGGGCGCATTGCCGAGCGCGCTGTCATGACGGAACACATACAGGGCGCGCACGCACATTTTGCCGCGCGCGGCGGAATGATCGTGCTCGAACATGTTGATGATCGCCTCCCACAACAGCGACAGATCCTCTTCCGAGAAGCCCGTCACCTTTTGCGCGAGCATGGCGGAGACATACCCTTCCGCACGATAGAGCGCATAGGGCACGACGCTCTTTTTTCCCATCTCGGTCATGGTGCCGCTCTTTTCCGCCTGCTTTTCGAACTTCGACTCCTCCGTGAACGCCTGCCGCGTGATGGTGAGCTCCTGCGAGAGGACGGGATCCAAACTGCGGGCGAAATTGATCTGCACGGGTCCGCGCACGATGCCGCAGGGATTCTCCCCCGTGCTCATGACGGCGCCGAAGGTGCGCACGTCGTAATAATGTTCGCAGATGTATTTGCGGGCAGCCTCGATCTCGCCCGCATCTTTGCCCTTGGGTGCGCCGCCGCTCACCTGCGCGTGCGCCGCGGCAAATTTGGCATTGAGCGGTTTATCCGTCTTGACGAGGATCTCATACCCGCTCTCCCCCTCCTTGACGAGATCGACGTAATTTCTGATCTTGCGTTTGAGGCAGACGTCGGTGACGATGCCGAGCCCCGTCTCCGCATCCACGCGGGGCGCGTTGTTGGCATCCGGATCGCCGTTGGGGTTCCCGTTCTCTACGTCGAACAATACGACAAATTCATAACGATTGCTGATGGGTTGCATTTACTTTTCCTCCGTTTGATCTTCTTTATTCTGATAGAATGCTCTGTTTTGATGATAGTAGCCGAGAATGAACAAGCCCTGCTCTTCGAGCGAGAGCGTCTTGGGAAAGGCAGAAAGCCCTTCCGAAATCTCGCCGAGAAGCTTTGCGTAAAAGGTCTTGCTCCCCTCCCGCAGCTTTGCAAGGTGCGCCTGTGCGAGCCGCACGAGCCGCGGAAATACGAGTGCAGGCGTGGCGCAGGCAGAGGCGAAGAAGCTCTCTTTGATCGTCTTGTTGAGCTCCCCGCCCTCTTGGCGGGTGCGGTCTTGCTGCAGCTTTTCCAAAGCGGCGAACATTCTGCCGCAGAGGTATGCGGGATCCTTCCTGTTCGGATCGAGTGCCATGGTGATCGGGTCCTCCTGAAATTTTTTTCTTTGGTTGAGGCATGCCTTGATGAGTCCTGCCCTTGTATCGTTGAGTTTGATGAAATGGTTCTTCTCTTCGTCCTGATCGGTGCGCACCCGCTGCACGGCGAGGGCGAGCACCTTGTAGGGAAAGGGCGTGCCGCCGATGATCGAAGCGAGCATCTCGCCCTCAAGATCGGTCGGCGGCTCCTCCTTGCTCTTGGGCGAGACGAGCTGTTTGCAGATCTTCCAAACGGGCGGCGCCTGCGTTACATTGCCGATGGCAAAATCGCGGTGATAGCGCTCCACATTGCGGCGCAGCACCCCGAAGGTATTGCGATAGCCAAATTTGACCGCCACGCGCGAAGAATTTGGCACCAGCCCGAAGATGCAATACTCCACATTGGCATCCGGCACGTTGAAGGAGGGTTTTTGCCCCACGGCGATCTTTTGCATGGTGGTCCCGACCGACCGCTCCACATCCCCTTCCGTCGTGCGCGGCGCCTTTGGCGGCTCCTCGAACAGAACAGAAGCACCTTTGAGGTAAGGCTCCTCCTGTACGGCAAGCGCAAAGTGCACCACCGTCATCCCGCCCAGATAGGTACGGTGCCGCGCATCGGCGAGCAGATAGTTGAGCGCCTCCGTATACGCCTTCATTGCCCGTTCGGAGACGGAGCTGTTATAGGACTGCTCTTTCCCGTAGGAATTTTCCGACTCGTTGTTGAAGCAGACGAGGGAGCAACCGGAGGGCTGCCCGCCCTTGATGCCCTTGATCTTATTGTGCAGGCGCGCCACGGGGAGATTTTCCCCATAGACGGGACACTGCGCGACGAGCGCATCGCTTTCCGCCGCGCGGGCGGAAAACACTGCCTCCCACTTAGCCTGCACTTCGGCATCCTCATGCAAGGGATGCGCGGGATCGCCCGAGAGGCAAAACGCAAAATATCCCTTTGCATACTCCTTAGCGATCGCAAGAAGATGCCTGTTTTCGCATTCCTTTGCGGGATCCCACCGCAAGATAAAGTTGCGGTAGGCTTGGGCGACGGACGAAACGAGCCCCGCAAAGAAGGCGAGATTTTCCTTCCTGTGTGCCGTGATCGATTTTTGCGCCTTCGCATCGTCCGCATGATATGCCCCGTCGCGGCAGACGAGCCCGAAGAGATAGAGCGGGCGGTGCTCGATGATATTGGCATCGATAGACGTCTTTTGCGTGCGGAGCGGCAGCAGCATTTCGGGATACGTCCGCTTCCCGTTTTCCGTTTCGCCGCGGTCGATGATCGCATCGATCTCCCCCTCCGGCGTAAGACAGACGAGAAACTTCATGGGAAGGGCGGAATATCCCTCCCGCAGCACCTCCCCGCGGCGCTCCATGATCGCATGGTACTCGCACAGCGAAGATAAGATCATACCCGCACCTCCCGAAACGCCGCCACGTCGATCACGCCGTCGCACATGCGCGGATGATAGAAGACGGGATCTGCCCGATCCGAACAGTACGCGGTGTTCCACTCCTCCCGAAGCCGCTCGTCATCCTGAAACCGCAAACCGTACAGCATGATGCCGAGATCGCGCTCTCCTTTCAGGCTCTCGTCGACCTCGGTGAGATCGAACGCCTCTACGGGGACAATGCGCCGCGCGGGAAATTCCCTGCAGCCGAGGAAGGGCTGCTGAAAGTACTGCCCCTTCTCCAAGCGGCGGCGGATGATCTCCGCATACTTGGCGGGCGTCTCCCCTGCGCCTTCGCTGCGGATGCCCGTCATTTCGAAATGAAATTCCACGCCGTAGCGCACGTCGCACAAGAGCATGCTCGCCCGTTGGCTGATCGACTCCTTTGTGTAGATACAAGGATCGGCGGCAGCGCCGCGCATGCGCCGTTTGACGGCAGAGAGCAGCACCTTATCCTTGACCTCGTTCCGCCGCACGCCCGCATACCGAATGGGATGAAAGACGACGATCTTATCGATGACATAGCGGATGGCGGACTTCCAAAAGATCGCTTTGAGCATCCCTTCGAGGGCAGACGGCGTTGGAACGGGATAGGTGGCGCGCTCGACCTTACATTCGGGGCGCGTGTACAGCGCATAGTCCGCTTCCACGATCAATCTGAACATAGTAACCTCCTTTCGTAAAATTTTGTTTGACTTTTCCCGCTTGCGCGGGATCGGCAATCAACCGATTACCAAAAAATTTCAACTCACGCACGGATGACCGCGCGCCCGCCCGCAGGGAACGCGCCTTTGCCCGCCGCGCGTCGCCCTTCAAGCTTGCCTGCATCATAGCACTTTTTCCCGCCCGTCAAGCATTTTTTCGAAAAAAATTCTTTTTTTTGTAATTGGTTAATTTCAATAAAATTCCGCTTCGCCCGATGGCGCCTGCACGCAGAGCCCCGTCTGCTCGTTGTACAGATCGGCGCGCCCAAGCACAAAGACGCCGTCATATTCGAAGAGCACGCCGCTCTCGTGCAGGGCGTTCAGCTCATAGGGGCTGACCGTTGCGCTGTATGCGCGCAGCTTGCGCCGATCGCCATACCCCGCCCGCAGCGCCGCAAGTTCCGCTTCGTTCTCCGCATCGGGAATGACGATGCCGACCGACGTACTCTCGATGAAACGGAACTCCTTCGCGATTTCTCTGAAATCGACAACGAGCGGGTTACGCTCCCGCTGCGGCGACTTCATCTTCTGCCGTTCCGTGAGGTAAAGCGCATCGAAGTACTCCTTCACGCAGGCGGCATCCGAAAGGCGGTCTGCGCCGTACCTTTTTAAGATGCCCTCCGCAATGTTGGCGCGCAGCTGCAGCTCGCCGCGCGGCGGATGCTCCGAACGGAAGAGATACACCTTGCTCTCCTCCTTCGCCGCCCGTCCGCTGCGGTTGCACCGCCCCGCCGCCTGCAAAAGGCTGTCGATCCCCGCCATCTCGCGGTAGACGCAGGCAAAATCGAGATCGACGCCCGCCTCGATGAGCGACGTCGCAAAGACGGCGACGGGCACGCCGCGCGCCAAAAGCGATGCGATCTCGGCAATGCGCGCGCTCCTGTGGCGCGGCGTCAGATAGGTGGAGAGGCAAAACTTGTGCTCCGCCGCCGAGGCGCGGAAATATTCCTCCGCCGTGCGCTTTCGGTTGCACACAACGAGCACGCTCTTCGTCCCATCCAACCGCGCCATGAGTGCCTCCGTGCCGAGCGTGCCCGCATCCTCGAAGGTGCACTTATCGAAGCACGGATAGAGCGACTTTTCGGGCAGCAGATCGAAAACGGGCAGGGCATGCCCGAGATTGCGCGCCGTGAGCGCGGCGAAATCGGGCATGGTGGCGGTTAAAAAGAGCGCCTCGCTGCGGTAGTGCGCCGTGAGCTGCTCCACCGCCTGCATGCACGGGATAAACCAGCGGATGGGCAGGGTGTGCACCTCGTCGAATACGAGTATGCTCTCCGCCATATTGTGGAGCTTGCGCAGCTTGCCGCTGCGGTTGGAATAGATGCTCTCAAAAAACTGCACATTGGTGGTGACGATAACGGGCATATCCCAATTTTCCGTCGCCTTTTTACACGCCTCTGCGGCGTCGCAGCCGCCCTCATCCGCGGCAGCATCCCCCTCCGCCCGCACGCTGTACGCATCGTAATCGACGATGCCGTCATGCCGCAGCACGGGCACTTCGGGCGGAAGGATCTTTTCGAACAGATCCGCCGTCTGTTCGACAATGCTCGTATACGGGATGATATAGATGATGCGCTTTTTGCCCGTGCGGCGAGCGCGCTCCAAGGCAAAGGCGAGCGAGCAGAGCGTCTTGCCGCTGCCCGTGGGCATATCCAACAGATAGACGGGCGAAGCGACGTCCGCCTGCGCAAGCGCCTGCTGCTGCAGCTGTGCCCGCGCCCGCTGCAAAGCATTTTCCGCCTTGCCGCCGAGTGCGCGCAGATGCGCTTCGAGCGCCGACGCGCACGCCGTCCAATCGGCAAAAAAGGCGCGCCGCCCCTCTCCCCGCACAAAGCGCTCGGTATCGAGAAAGTCCGCATCCGTCAGGCAACTGAAAAGATAGCGGATAAAGAAGGAATAGCTTTCGTAGGTAAATTCGCGCAAAAAATCGCCGATCTCCCGCATGACAGATTCGGGCGCGGGCAGAGAGATCTCGCTCTTCCATGCAGAATAATCCCCGCACTGGCACGTTACATAATTATATAGCTCCCCCGCCTGCGTCTCGCCGCCATCCACACCGCGGTCCGAAAGCCCCGCATGATGCCCCGCGGCGAGATAGCCGAAGATCTCCCAACAGAGTTTCCCGCCAAAATAGGTACGCGCCTCTTGGGCACCGCAGAGCGCATGCGGCGCGGGCGCTCCGCACCCGCCGTTTTCAAGGCGCCTCTGAAACGCCGCCTGGTATTTCCCGAGATCGTGCAGCAGCCCCGTAAGCCGCGCGCAGGCTTGGAGTTCGGGAAAGGCAAACGAGGCGCAGAGCTCCGCCGTCGCCTGCAAATGCTCGCAAAGCAGCTGCCTGCCGCCGCCCTCCCGCGTGTGCGCATAGTATTCCATCTTATTTCCTCCGTTCTCTGTAAAGCGAAATCCCGCCCTGTGTTGACGCTATTATATCATAAAAATATGACAAAATCTGTCATATATAAAAAATTTTTTTGCATTTTTTCGAAAAAAATAAGATCCGCGCCTTCTCGCTTTCAAAAGAACGATCAGGCGGGATCTTGGATGAATGTTGATTTGCTCGGAGCGTTTGTGCGATTATATCTTTTAGGCGCAAATAAACCCGCTTGCCGCGGGTTTATTGTATTTCCTCAATTTACTTGCGAGGGTTCTTAATATTCGCCTGAGCTGCCCCTTTGGGGCGATGCAGCTCAGGCAAAAAATAAACCCGCTTGTCGCGGGTTTATCTTATTTCCTCAGATTACTTTCTGGGGTTCTTGATATTCGCCTGCGCCGCTGCAAGTCTCGCGATCGGGACGCGGAAGGGCGAGCAGGAGACATAGCTGAGACCGATATTGTGGCAGAACTCGATGGACGAAGGATCGCCGCCGTGTTCGCCGCAGATACCGCAGCTCATCTCAGGACGGGTCTGACGGCCGAGCTCGACCGCCATCTTCATCAGCTTGCCGACGCCGATGGTATCGAGACGGGCGAAGGGATCGGACTCGTAGATCTTGTTCGCATAGTACGAAGGCAGGAACTTGCCCGCATCGTCGCGCGAGAAGCCGAAGGTCATCTGCGTCAGGTCGTTGGTGCCGAAGCAGAAGAACTCCGCTTCCTTCGCGATCTCGTCTGCGGTGAGCGCCGCGCGAGGGATCTCGATCATCGTACC